>CAVDHX010000074.1:0-21648 GCA_963609095.1 Sphaerochaetaceae bacterium
ACAAAATACCAAGCCTTTTTTATACATTTTGTTGACTAAAATAACAGTTAATTTACAAACATCAGTTAAATATTTAATATCTTGCGATTATATTACCTTTAACTAATATAATACATCTTTTAAATAAAGACCTTCTGGATTAGCGGTTTTTCCAGCTTTTCTTCTATCTTCAGCACGTAAAATAGAAATAATATCCTCACTCTTGCGTTTTCCTTCACCGATTTCTATCAACGTACCAATCATATTTCTAACTTGATAACGCATAAACCCAGTTCCTAAAAAACTCAAAGTAATTTTATTAACATTTTTTAAATTACGAATTAAATTAGTTTGAACAATCGTTCTAACATAATCATCCTTTTCATCATCAGCTTTAGTAAATGACTTAAAATTATGCGTACCTTCCAAATATTTCAAAGCTCTTTCCATCTCAACAACATCAAGCTTTTTATTATATTGATATATATAATCTTTCTCAATTGGACTAAATTCTCCCATATTTATCATATATATATATTCCTTAGCTTTAGCATTAAATCTAGCATGAAAATCATCTGGAACAATTAAAGCAGATTTAATATAAATATCATCAGGCAACAAACTATTAAGACCATCTTTTAATTTTTCAGGAGTTATATGTTTTATATCTAAATCAAAATGAGCCTTTTGATTATAAGCATGTACTCCAGCATCCGTTCTACCAGAAGCATGAACACTAACCTTCTTATGTCCATTTATAGTTTTTAAAGCTTTCTCTAATTCACCTTGAACAGTTCTTTCCTTCGGCTGCTTTTGATATCCTTTATACTTTGATCCATCATAAGAAAATGTTATCAAATACCTCATATATTTACTCCTTTCAAAATCAACACTACTATTGTAGCACATTTCTGTTTTAAAATCATTAAAGAATTACTTCATAAAATCATTAAAGATTTATTCATTAAAAATTTATCTTACAAATCTATATATATCTTTCATAATATCACTAATATCATCACGATAACTTAATTTAACATTCTTATTTTTTCTAACATAAGATACAAATTCTACTAATTTAGGCACGCAAATATTATACTTGGAAACCAATTTTTCTGAAGTAAAAAAATCATATTTATTACCCGAAAAAACAACATCACCATTTAAAACAATAAGATTATCAGCAAGTTCAAAAGCCAAATTCATATCATCAGTTGAAATTACAAAAGTTTTACCATATCTAACCTTCATCATCTTAAATAAACGAATAAATTCCTTTTTACTACATAAATCAAGCCCAAAAAAAGGTTCATTCAAATACAAAAAACGAGGATTACAAGCAAGCAAACGAGCAAGCGAAGCCTTTTTCTTTTCACCTAAACTTAAAGAAGATATAGATCTAGACAAGCATGAATAATCCAGTTTAACCATACTAATAGAATTTAATATACGCTTATCAATATTTTTAAATCCTCTTTTTTTCAAAACAAAATAAATATCATCATAAATGGAATTACAAAAAAAATCATCAAAATTATTATCTAAATAAAAACTTTTTTTACCATCTATATCAAATGATTTTAAAAACTCAGACTTTCCACGTCCAATAACAACAGTAATTTCACCTTTATTTATTTCCATAAATCATCAACCAAAGCCTTTTCATCATAATAAACAGTATCAATTAAATCATAAAACTTTAACTTATATGACAAATTAACAACAAAGGGAAGTTCAAAATCATCAAAACTATCATCAAAAAGTTCTTCTTTACTGCCATAAAAATTATTATTCAAATTAAGAATTTTATCAGAAACTAAACAATCTTCAACATCATGAGTAAAATTTAAAACAGTAATTTTATTTTTTTTAAGCATTTTAATAATCTTCATCTTCAAATTATAATTCATACCTTCAAAAGTATTGTCTAAAATCAAAATAGAAGTTTTTCTTAATAAACTAATTCCCAAAACTAATAATTTTTTTTCACTCAAAGAAATTAAATTAGAATCCTCAAACAAAACATCATAAATACCTAGTTTCTTTGACAAACCATAAACTTTCTTTTTATCACTTGAAAATCGTAATAATTCCTCTAAAACAGTTCCATTAAATGAATACTCATCATAATAATCTCTCACAAAAGAAATATTTTTTCTTATCTTTAAAATAGTTTTAAAACAAACAAGTTCATTATAAATAAAAACTTGCCCTTTGTATTTCAAATCACCATAAATTATTTTAGCAAGTGTACTTTTACCAGAACCATTTTTACCTAAAATAGTAACAAATTGTCCTTTTACAATGTTTAAATTAAAATCATTAAAAACTTCTTGCTTATCATAATTAAAACTCAAATTTTTAACAGCAATTGCCTGCATACGCCTCACCATAGATGTTATTATAATATAACAAAAATATTTTTACAATGGAATTTTAAAAATCACACAAATATTTTTGAAACATATTCATCAAAAGTAAGATTACTTTTTTTAATATCTAAAGCCTTTTGAATAGAACCAACATATCTAAAATGCCAAGGCTCATAATCAAAACCCGTAATATTCTCCTTACCCTTTGGATATCTTAAAATAAAACCATATTTATAACAATTATCACTAAGCCACACCATCTCAGGTTCTTCTCCTGTATACTCATCGATGCATTTACCATCAATAACTAAAGAAACATCTACAGCTAAACCCGTATGATGTTCACTAGTTCCTACCGATGCAACCCTTCTTTCAGCACTCTCCTCACCTAACAAATCTTTATAATAATCATAAACCTTTGCCTGCTGAGAAAAAGACCTATAACCAGAATCAACTACAACCTTACGAAAACCATTTATACTATTTAATTTTTTTAAAAGCCTTCCAATCATCTTCGCCGTTTGTCTTTCAAGTAAAATTTCATTACCATCTAAATCATATCCATATAAAACAAGTGAAGAAAAATCACTAAGTTCATATAAATTATCTTTATTAACTAATACCATATAATTCACAATATCACCTTTTATAAACATCAACCATTAAAGGTAAAGTATTAATAATAGCCTTAGTATTGTCATTAATAATCTTAGAATAAACATACTTAAAAGCCTCATTACTACCAGGTAAATCTAAATCCATAAATTGTGATAAAGGTGTAGCTCTAACACCACCTAATTCAACCAAAAGAGTAACAGGAAATAAAGTTTTTAACTTAGAATCCATTGTCGTATAAACTTCCTTAGAAATAAGCTTATAACCTATCACACTAGCGTACCCTTTCGCAACATAATAATTATTATTAATATCATCTAAAGATAACTCACGCCATGGATTTAAAGTATCACTATCACCTAAATAATAAACCATATTACCACAACTATGATAAATAAAAGAACCAATCAAATCAAATTTGTCATTAATTTCATTATAAAAATCTAAAAGTGCAGTATTTTCTTTTTCAATTTCCCCAAAAGTATTAAAAGGTCGTCCAATAGGTCCAATTTTATCACGCCTTAAATTATTCAAATGATGTCCTCCATAAATATTTTCACCATTCAAAACCCTATCAATAAAAGAACTATTTTCAATATTAGAATTTAAATCCACACCCCTACCATTATTAGACCAATTAATCATGCAGCCTTCAGGTAAATCATTTTCTTTAATAATCTTACTTAAATTATCTCTTAAATTTTTATGTTTATCATCTAAACAATCAGGTGTAGCATGCCTAAACATATACATCTGTAATTTATTATCCCTCAAACCATATTTAGAAACATATTCACCTTCAATATAACAATTTCTATAATAAGTTAAACAATAAGTTTGAACCTCTTCTTCACTCATATCCTTGCTTATTAAAGACCTAATCGCACTAGTTACAATAATAGTCCCCTCAGGATTTACAAAAGGAATAAAATGAATAGTATATAAATTATCATCAATCAAAACTTCTTTATTAGAAAGTTTTTCCATAAACCTAACAACAAAAACATTACTAATAAGTTCAGCAGAATGTGTACCACCCGTAATAATAACATGATACTTACCATGACCATAAACATAATGATCAATAGGATAACCAAAATAAGTAAACCCAATAGGTTTTTCCTTTCTAATAATATTATTATTTAATGAAGATAAAATATCATTCATCTCATCATAATCTAATAATCGCTTCAAAAACTCACCTCTATAAAATTTACGTCAAAATTATAATAATAATTACTTTCTTTTGCCATTTTGAATATTATAACTAATCTTTAAAAGTAATTTTCTAGGAATAAATCTAGTAAAAAATAAACCTGCCTTCATTTTAATACCAGGAACAATAATGAGCTTCTCATCAAACATTTTTTTAACAGCATACCTAGAAACATCCATACTATTCATTCCTTTAATAGAAAAATGTACTCTCGCAACCTTATTAAATTCAGTATCAACTGGTCCAGGACAAAAAGCACTTATTGAAACATTACTACCATTTTTCTTAAGTTCCTCATAAATTCCACATGTTAAACTAACAACATAATTTTTACTCGCATAATAACTAGCCATTAAAGGTCCAGCCATAAATCCAGCCGAAGAAGCAACATTTAAAATATAACCCCTATCCTTTTTTACAAAATCCTTTAAAAAAAGCTTAGTCAAAGTGTGCAAAGATTTAACATTTAAATCAATCATATCAAGTTCTTTATCTAAACTAATCTTATAAAACTCACCAAAAACACCAAAACCCGCATTATTAATTAAAATATCAATATCTTCCTTTTTAACCTCATTGTATAATTCCATACAATTAAAAGTACTAGAAACATCCTTAACAATAATCCTAGCCTTATCACCTAACTCTTTAGCAAGCTTTTCTAATCTTCCTTTTCTTCTCGCAACTAAAATAACCTCATAACCTTCACTAACCAAAACTCTAGCCATATCCGCACCCATGCCACTACTTGCTCCTGTAATCAATGCTTTCATACTCATCACCCTTAAAAACATTATATAATAAGCAAAAACATTTGTAAATCAATTGACAAAAACATTTAAAAAAATTATTATATAAAAAAAGAGGTGTTAAAATGCAGTACAAAGATGAAGCTGAATTATTTGGAGCAATACTAAATAATCCAGAATTATTAAAAACAATGCCCGTTGAAATAAGATATAATGAAGAATTTATAAACACACTATATGTCATTTTAGAAGATGAAATTTTACCATACATACCATATCAAATATATGAAAAAATAAAAGGAAAAAAAGAAAAAAAAGTCACGAAAAACAAAAATTACATAAACAAAGAAGAATTAGAACTAAAACTCCTATCTTCACCAGAAGCAATCAATCTAGTATCAACTAACGAAAAATATGAAGAAGATTTTATAGAATTAATGTACCTTCTTCACGGAGATGAAATAAGATCATATTTCCCAGAAGAAATATTTAATCAAATTAAAAATGAAGAAAAAGCAAAACTATATCATAGAAATTATGAAAAAGATTATGAAAAATGGGTATTATCATTACACAAAAAATAAAACAAGCCAAAAAAACTTGTTTTTATTTTCGTTTTTCACCTATATCACTTGTATAATTTTCTAAAATAAATCTATCTAATTGATGCTTAGGCACTATCATCATCTTATCATAAATATCACCAATAGATTTATTAATATCTAAATCTAATATACAATTTTTTACCCTTAATAATTCATCACAACTAAATTTAACAATAGATGCCTTTATGTAATTTCTAAAAGGTGTTTCTTTCATAGGTTTTCTACCTCTTTTAACAACTACAGACTTTTCTTCAAAACTAACCTCAGGAACATTAGGTATACTAACATGATACTTAACAGCCCTTTCAAAATTAATAAAAGAAACAATTTTAACAACATTTAATAATTCATCAAAATTCATAATCATAATATTACTTTTAATATAATCCTTTAAAATAGTTTCCCTTCTTATCTTATATTTTCTGCCACTTAATAATTTGGGCATTACCCTAATATTATCCACATTTTTAATGGAAGAAACATCAGTATTCTCTTCAGTTAAATTAGAATCAGATGAAATATCCACAGTATTATTTTCCAAATCAGAAAAATCATCAACTTTATTTTCTTTAATTACCGCCTCGTCTTCTAAAATAAATTTCCTACCATCTTCAACATCATAATATTCATCAGAAAACAAAAGTTCAACATCATCATCTGTTTTATTTAAAACAGAAAAAACATTTTCTAACATTTCATTACCCTCATTAATTAATTTATCTTTTTCTAAATCATCATCTAAATTTTTAATAGCACTATCTAAACTACCATTTAAAATCAACTTATTTAATCTATTACCCATAACTGAATTTATATGATTATCATTATCTGTTTTTTTTGAAGCAAGACCAAATACACAAAAAATATTATATTTTAAATGTGCAGTAAAAATTCTTATTTGACGTCCCTTAAACTCAACAGTAGTTCTTTTGAAAATATCATTATTTTTATAAACTTTCATTTTTTCTTCACTAACTACTTCACCACTTAAAAATATATTTAAAGTTTTAATAAGGTCATCATATTCTTCAGAAGGAATATTTTTCAAATCTTTTAAAAAATATGGATTTCCAGCCTCAGTATTAGCAAACACAGGAACTCTCTTATATTCATTTCCTACGCTTTTACTTAAAAATTTATTTTCAATATACTCAATCTTATATTTTAATTTAGCTAAATCACCATCAAACCCATCAGAATTTTCACTATGCTTAAGTTCAAGCATAACATTATAATTTAATTTAAGCTCATTAACTATTTTTAAAATATCCTCTAAAAAATTATCCCGTTTAAAACTAGGCAAAACCTCATCAATATAATGTATATCGCAATCCATAATTTGTTTACAATAAGCTAAAACCTCTTGCTCAGTCATACAATCACCATAATAATATTATCACAAAATATAAATAATATCAAAAAAAGAACGCCTATTTAACGTCCTCTTCAACAAGAGATAAAACAACCATTAAAGCGTCATCTCCTCTTCTTTCATCAATTTTTGAAATTCTAGTATATCCGCCATTTCTTTTAGCATAACGAACAGCTAAATCATCAAATACTTTCTTAACAGTATTTTTATCATTATGTAAGAAAGCTAAAGCTTTTCTTCTAGCAACTAATGATCCATCTTTACCATAAGTAATCATCTTATCAACAAACTTACGAACTTCTTTAGCTCTTGTTTCAGTAGTAACTACTTGTTCATTATTGATAACATCTTTAGTTAGATTTGCTAGCATACTTCTTCTATGTTTATTATCGCGTCCTAGTTTTCTATAAGCCATAATATCCTCCTAACTATTAATCTTCATCACGGAATTTAAGACCCATATCTTTAATTTTATCAATAACTTCTTTTAAAGATTTCTTGCCTAAATTACGAATTTTCATCATTTCTAATTCTGATTTTTCAGTTAAATCACCTAAAGTATTAATATTAGCTCTTTTTAAACAATTATAAGCTCTAACAGAAAAATCTAAATCATCAATAGATGTTTCCAATTTCTTTAACTTATTATCTTCTTGTTTAGCATTCATAATACCAGTAATATCAGCAATTTCACTTAAATTAGTAACAATATTTAAATGTTCAATTAAAATTTTAGCAGCTAGTGCCATGGCTTCTTCTGGACGAAGAGAACCATTAGTTTCAACTTCCATAATTAATTTATCATAAGAAGCATCTTGACCAACACGAGCCTTATCAATTTCATAACTAACTCTTTCAATTGGTGAATAAAGTGCATCAATTGGAATATAGCCTAAGCTTGCATCAGTAATATACTTTTTATTTTCTGAAGATAAAGCTGCACCACGACCATTTGCAATAATAAATTCCATATCAAGTTTACCACCTTTAGCTAAAGTAGCAATAACTTGATCTTTATTAACGATTTCAACATCGCTATCACAAATAATATCTCCAGCAGTAACAACTCTTTCCTCACTTACTGATAAACGAGCTATCTTAACTTCATCAGAATGATTTTTAATAACTACACTTTTTAAATTAAGAATAATTGCAGTAACATCTTCAATAACACCTTCCATAGTTTGGAACTCATGCATAACACCGTCAATTTTAACAGCAACAATTGCACTTCCAGGCATTGAAGAAAGCATCACTCTTCTAAGAGCATTACCAATAGTAAGTCCAAAACCTCTTTCTAAAGGTTCTAATTCAAACTTACCATAATTATTATTTTCAACATAATCAGTTATTTTATAATCTGGTTTTTCAAAATTCATAAAGGTCTCCTTTCTTATCCACGAGGTCGTTTTGGTGGACGACATCCATTATGTGGCATAGGTGTGACATCTGAAATTGAAGCAATTTCCAAACCAGCTGTTTGTAATGAACGAATAGCTGTTTCTCTTCCAGAACCTAAACCTTTAGCATATACTTCAACCTTTTTCATACCCATTTCAGCTGCTGCTTTACCAGCTGCTTCAGCAGCCATACCAGCTGCAAAAGGTGTTGATTTTTTACTACCTTTAAAGCCTAAAGTACCAGCTGATGCCCAACTAATTGCGTTACCATCTTTGTCTGTAAGGGTAACAATTGTATTATTAAATGTTGAATGAATAAAGGCTTTGCCTTCTGGGACATTCTTTTTAACCTTACGTTTTCTTGCTTTATAAGCCATAATATCCTCCTTTTAAAGTTTCCTATTTTTTCTTATTTGCTATTGTTTTTGGTTTACCTTTACGAGTTCTAGCATTTCTACTAGTTCTTTGTCCTCTTACTGGTAAGCCTCTTTTATGACGAGTACCTTGATAAGAATTGATTTCCATCTTAGTTTTAATATTCATATTAACTTCACGACGTAAATCACCTTCAGTTAAATATTTATTAACTTCATCACGAATACGTGAAAGTTCATCATTATCTAAGCTACCTGCTTTTTTATTAAAATCAATTTTAGCATCTGTTAATATCTTTTGAGATAAACTTCTACCAATACCATAAATATAAGTTAAAGCAATTTCAACTCTTTTATTATTTGGTACATCTACACCTTTAATACGTGCCATTAAAACACCTCCTATTTACCTTGTCTTTGTTTGTGTTTTGGATTTTCACAAATTACCATTACTTTTCCATTACGTCTGATAATTTTACATTTATCACACATCTTTTTTACTGATGGTCTTACTTTCATATTGTCTCCTCCTACTTTGTTACTCTATAGGTTATACGCCCACATGTTAAATCATAAGGTGATAATTCAACTTTCACTTTGTCACCTAGTAAAATACGAATACGATGTAAACGCATTTTACCAGAAATGTGGGCTTTAATAACGTGATTGTTTTCAAGTTTAACTTTAAATCCTCCACCCGGAAGAATTTCTTCTACTATACCTTCTACTTCAATGACATCTTCTTTTGCCATCGTATCACCTCCTGGTTAAAATTTCATACCCATCTTTTGTAACTAATACTGTGTGTTCAAAATGAGCTGAAGGCTTATCATCAGCAGTAATAATAGTCCAATCATCATCCAAAATATAAACTTTTCTAGTCCCTAAATTAAGCATAGGCTCAACTGCAATAACCATACCTTCTTTTAATAAAGGTCCAGTATGTCTCGCCCCATAATTAGGAACATCAGGATCTTCATGAACATCAGTGCCAACACCATGACCAACAAGCTCTCTAACCACACCGAGGTTATGCTCTTCCGCATATTTACTAACAGCATATCCAATATCACCAACATGACAACCATCATGAATAGCTTCTAATCCTTTAAATAAAGATTTTTCAGTATGCTCAAGCAAATACTTCTTTTTATCATCAATTTTTCCAACTGGATAAGTCCAAGCAGAATCTCCATGATACCCTTTATAACAAGCACCAATATCAATGGAAATAATATCACCATCTTTTAATTTTCTATTGCTTGGAATTCCATGTACAACCTCATTATTAATAGATGTACATATTGAAGCTGGAAAACCATCATAACCCTTAAATGATGGGGTTGCTCCTCTTTTTAAAATATATTCTTCGGCTAATTCATCTAATCGTTTAGTCGTAATTCCAGGTTTAATAAACGGAATTAAATACTTATGAGTACTTCCAGTAATCTCACCTGCTATACGTAAGAGTTCAATCTCCCTTTCAGATTTAATGCTAATCATTATAGCCTCCTATAATTTTATCAATTTCATTAAATATTTCACTCACTTGCCTTGTTGCATCAACATGATAAACAAGACCTTTATCTTCAAAATATTTAATAATAGGTTCAGTTTCATTTAAATATGTATCGTATCTTTTTTCATAAACCGCTAAATTATCATCAGATCTTTTAATAAGTTCATGACCACATTTATCACATATTCCTTCTTTTTTAGATTTACTATTTTCAAATAAATCATTATAAACCTCACCACAATTTAAACATACCCTTCTACCAGTAATTCTCTTCTCACCAGTTTCTCTAGGTATATCTAAAACAATAATAATATTATTGTTACCACAAATATCCTCATAAATAGGTATCTGTGATTCATTCCTTGGGAATCCATCTAATACATAACCGTTATCACAATCAGATTTAGATAATCTAATTTTTAACAACTTAGCCACCATATCATTATTAACAAATTCACCATTTTGTAATTTTAATTTAATCTCTTCATCATCAACATTTCTAAGTAAATCACCCATAGAAACATGAGGATAACCATACTTTTCATAAATCAATGATGACATTAAGCCCTTGCCAGAAGCCGGCGGAGCAATAAATACAATATTCATTAATAACTCCTCCGACGGCTGTAACTACGGCTAATTAAATTACTTTCAAGTTGTTTATAAGTATCTAAAATAACACCTATAACGATCAATAATCCAGTACCACCTAATGATACTGACGTTGGTAACTTAGAAACCATACTAAATAAATATGGTAATCCAGCAATAACAGCTAGAAATAAAGAACCAACCACTGTAAGCCTAATTAAAGTCTTACTAACATATTTAATTGTTTCTTCTCCTGGTCTAACCCCTGGAATATAACCACCAGATTTTTGTAAATCTTCAGCCATCTCCTTTGGTTTAATAACAATAAATGTATAAAAGAACGAAAAAGCAACAATTAAAACTATAAATAACAAAAATCCTGTTGTTGAAGATAAACTAAGCCATTTGTTAACAAATGTAATCATACTTGTTTTTTTAGTAAATTGAGCTATTAAAGCTGGTGCTGAAATCAATGCAGAAGCAAAAATAACAGGAACAACTCCAGCAGAATTCAACTTAAATGGAATATATGTTTTTTTACCACCATATATATTATCTGTCTTATTTGCATATTGAATTGGAATTCTTCGCTCAGCAAGCTGAACAAATAAAACTCCTAAAACAATAGCTAAATAAAGAAGAATAAATAAGATGAAATATACAACACCCCAAGCACCATTTGAACTAGTAACTAAACCAGACCAAGCTTGAGTAAACATATAAGGAGTACTAGCTAAAATACCAGCCATGATAATCATAGAAGTACCATTACCTAACCCCTTCTTAGTAACCTCATCACCTATCCAAAGCAAAAGTGAAGTACCAGCAGTCATAACTAAAGATGCCTCTAAATAATCTGATACAGTTCCATTTTGAATAAATGCAAATGAAAACATATAACCCTGAACGAAAGCTAAAACAATTCCAAGTACTCTTGTTATTTGGTTAAGCTTATTTCTTCCAGTTTGTCCTTGCTTCGCTAAATCAGTAAAATAAGGTACAATATCCATTTGTAATAATTGAATAATAATTGACGCTGTAATATAAGGCATAACACCTAAAGCGAAAATTGAAAAATTCTTCATAGCTCCGCCACCCATAATATTAAGTAGCTCTAAAAAACCAACATTTAAATCTTCATTAACACCTGGAACAACAATTGCAGTACCTAATTTAAAAACAAATAGCATTGCAAAAGTGAACCAAACTTTTTTTCTTAAATCTTTATTATCTCGGCTAAAAAATTGTTTTATTTTTTTAAACAATTAGATCACCTCTGCTTTTCCACCTAATTTTTCTATTTGTTCAAAAGCAGATGCTGAAAACTTATTTGCCTTAACAGTTAATTTCTTTTCTAAAACACCATTACCAAGTACTTTAATACCATCTAAAGCATTCTTAACTAATCCCATATCTTTTAAAACCTCTGGAGTAACTTCAGCACCATTATCAAATTTATTTAAATCTGATAAATTAATAACAGCATATACTTTTTTAAATTTAGCATTAGAAAATCCTCTTTTAGGAAGTCTTCTGAATAAAGGAGTTTGACCACCTTCAAAGCCTACTCTAACGCCTCCACCACTACGTGAATTTTGTCCGTTTTCACCACGTCCAGCAGTCTTACCAGTACCACTAGCAGGTCCACGTCCAACTCTTTTTTTAGCTTTAGTAGCATATGGATTTGGTTTTACTGTATGTAACTTCATATTATAATTCCTCCACTTTTTTACCACGTAACTTAGCTACTTCTTCAGCAGTTCTTTGTTGCTTTAAAGCATCTAAAGTAGCATATGCCATATTAATTTTTGTACTAGAACCTAATGATTTAGATAAAATATCTTTAACACCAGCTAATTCTAATACAGCTCTAACTGGACCACCAGCTTTAACTCCAGTACCTTTAGAAGCAGGTTTTAATAAAACTTTACTAGCTCCTCTTCTTCCAGTAGCTTCATGTGGGATAGTATTGCCACCAACAATGGCAACATTAGTAATGTTTTTAGTAGCTGCAGCAACAGCCTTTTTAATAGCAGTTGGTACTTCGGCAGCTTTACCAGAACCGATACCAACTCGTCCTTTACGGTCACCAACAACAGCAGTTGCGGCAAAACGTAATTGACGACCACCTTTAGTTACCTTAGTAACTCTACCGATACTGATAACTTCTTCGTCATACAATTTTGGACGGGGTTCTCTTCTTTTTGTTTCCACTATTTTCCCTCCTTTTAGAATTCTAAACCATTCTCACGTGCTGCTTCAGCTAAAGCTTTAACACGACCATGGTATAAGTATCCGCCTCTGTCGAATACAACATTTTTAATTTTAGCATTTTTAGCTCTTTTAGCAAGTAATTCGCCAACTTTTTTAGCTGCTTCAACGTTACCACCATTATCTAGTTTTAACTCTTTATCAATTGAAGAAGCAGAAACTAAAGTTACACCTTTAGAATCATCGATAATTTGTGCGAAAATATTGCTATTAGAACGAAACACATTAAGTCTTGGTGTTTCACTAGTTCCAGCTAATTTATTTCTAACTCTAGTATGTCTAGCTTGACGTACTTCATTACGATTAACTTTCTTTATCATAATCTCTTCTTCCTTTCTAATTAAGCAGCTTTCTTACCAACTTTTTTGATGATATGTTCATCTTGATAACGAATACCTTTACCTTTATATGGTTCAGGTTTTCTAATTTTTCTAACATTAGCAGCAAATTCACCAACTAATTGTTTATCACACCCTTTAATAACAAGTTCTGTATTACTAGGGCATTCTGCTGTAAGTCCAGCAGGAACTTCAAGAATAACAGGATGAGAATATCCAGCAGTTACTGTTAATTTATTACCAGCAACATTAAAACGATAACCTACACCAACTGTTTCTAATTTTTTTTCAAAACCATCAGTTACACCGATAAGCATATTACTAATATTAGCATTAGCTGTACCGTGAAAGTTCTTAAAAGCATCACTTTTTCTTGTAACTACAAGTTCACTATCTTTAATTTCGACAGCAATATTTTTATTAATTTCAGTAGAAAGTTCACCCTTAGGTCCTTTAACTGTAACAACATTACCATCAGTAGTTACTGTAACATTTGCAGGTATTGAAAGCACTCTGTTTCCTATACGACTCATATAAACTTTCTCCTTTCTACCAAACGTAAGCTAACACTTCGCCACCTAGTGATTTCTTCTTAGCATCTCTACCAGTCATAACACCCTCTGATGTAGACACGATAGCAATTCCTAATCCATTTAAAACACTTGGAATTTCTGAAGCACCAGCATAAACACGTAAACCTGGTTTAGAAATTCTTTTAAGGCCTGTGATAACTCTTTGTTTCTTAACATATTTTAAAGTCAAAACGATTTTCTTTTCTTTTTCGCCTTCACTTACTTTATAATTTGCAATAAAACCTTCTTCTTTTAAAATTCTAGCAATTTCTTCTTTCATTTTAGAAGATGGCATTTCAACTTCTTTATATCTTAATTGATTTGCATTACGGATTCTCGTAAGCATATCAGCTATTGGATCTGATACTACCATATTTAATCCTCCCTTCTTACCAACTTGATTTTGTAATTCCAGGTATTTGTCCTTTATAAGCTAATTCCCTAAAGCAAATACGGCAAATTCCATATTTTTTAAGTACTGAATGTGGTCTTCCACAAATTTTACATCTAGTATATTTACGTACTTTGAATTTAGGCTCACGATTAGCTTTGACAATCATACTTTTTTTTGCCATAATTTCCTCCTAATTCATTATTTTCTAAAAGGCATTCCGAAGCCTTTTAATAAGTCTAAAGCTTCTTCATTGGTTTTGGCTGTTGTAACAAATACAATATCCATTCCGCGTACTTTAACAACTTTATCATAATCTATTTCTGAGAAAATTAATTGTTCAGTAAGTCCTAAAGTATAGTTACCTCTACCATCAAATGATTTTGGACTAATTCCTCTAAAATCACGAACACGAGGTAATGTAATACTAATTAATTTATCTAAAAAGTTATACATATTTTCTCCTCTTAAAGTAACTTTACAACCAATTCCTTGGCCTTCACGAACTTTAAAGTTTGCAACTGCTTTTTTAGCTTTAGTAACAATAGGTTGTTGACCAGTAATTACTTTTAAATCAGCAACTGCAGCTTCTAACAATTTACTATTACTTGTTGCATCACCAACACCCATATTAACAACAATTTTGTCAAGCTTAGGTATTGCCATTGTACTTTCATAATTATATTTTTCTCTTAAACTAGGTACGATTTCCTTATTATACTTTTCTTGTAGGCGGTTCATAGATACCCTCCTTTCAGGTTTAGTCAAATTTTTCATTTGATTTCTTTGACACTCTTATTTTTTTTCCATCTTTATTTGTAGTGTATCCGATTTTTGTACCCTTTTTAGTTTTAGGGTCAAGCATCATTACATTTGAAACATGAATAGGTGCTTCTACCTCAGCAATCCTACCATTCTCACCACCGTTTGGTTTAATATGTTTTTTTACAATATTAACGCCTTCAACGATGACTTTGTTATCATTTCTCAAAGTTTTGGTAACAACGCCTTCTTTACCTTTATCTTTACCAGCGATAACTACAACTTTGTCTCCTTGTTTTATCTTCATATTATTTCCTCCAAACGATTTATAATACCTCTTTAGCTAGTGAGGCAATCTTTAAATATCCATCTTCTCTTATCTCACGAGCTACTGGTCCAAATACACGTGTTCCAACTGGTGTCTTATCATCTTTAATTAAAATGCATGCATTATCATCAAATTTAATATAAGACCCGTCTTCTCTTCTAACTCCACGTCTAGTTCTTACAACAACAGCTTTTACAACTTTACCTTCTGAAACTTGTCCATTAGGTGTTGCTTTTTTAACTGTACCTACAACTATATCTCCAATATTGCCAGTTTTAACTTTACTTCCGCCAAGTACTCTAATTACTAAAAGTTCACGAGCACCAGAGTTATCAGCTACTTTTAAACGGCTTTCTTGTTGAATCATATATTAAATCCTCCTTCCAGCTAGTTATAAAATAACTGCTTTCTCTACTATTTGTACTAAACGATAATGTTTTGATTTAGACATTGGTCTAGTTTCAGCAATCCTAACTTTATCGCCAACTTTTGCTTCGTTATGTTCATCATGAACTGCATATTTTTTAGAATACATAGCTCTTTTACCATACTTTTTATCCATAATGTAAGTTTCAACTAAAACTGTAATAGTTTTATCGTTTTTAGCACTTACAACTTTACCAACTAATTCTCTTTTAATATTTTCCATAAATCCTCCTAGTCTTGTAATTCACGTTCGCGTAGAATAGTTTTCATTCTAGCTACAGCCTTTCTTAATTCATTAATTCTAGCTGGTTTCTCAAGACTACCAGTAGCTTGGCTAAAACGTAAATTAAAAAGTTCTGCTTTAGTTTCATCAATCTTTTTAACTAATTCTTCATTACTTAATTCTCTAAGTTCATTAATTTTCATTTGCCTCACCACTTTCTTTTTTTACAAATTTACATTTAATTGGTAATTTATGCATAGCAAGTCTGAATGCTTCTCTAGCAACTTCTTCACTAACATCGGCAATTTCGAACATAACTTTTCCTTTTTTAACAACTGCTACCCATTTATCTGGAGTACCTTTACCTTTACCTTGACGCATTCCGATACCTTTAGCAGTTAAAGATAAATGTGGGAAAATATTAATCCATACTTTACCACCACGTTTCATGTAACGAGTCATCGCTACACGAGCAGCTTCAATTTGTTGTTGGCTAATCCAAGCACCTTCCATAGCTTGTAAGCCATATTCACCAAATGAAACTTTTCTATTTCCGCGAGCTTCACCTTCATAAGATAAACGGTGAGGACGACGATATTTAGTTCTTTTTGGAATAACTGCCATTGTCCTTACCTCCCTTAGCTCTAACAGGTCTACTTTCTTTTTCAGCTTTTACACCATTACCAAGAATTTCACCTTTATAAATCCATACTTTTACACCAATTTTACCATAAATAGTATCAGCTTCTTTCAAAGCATAATCAATATTAGCTCTTAAAGTATGACGAGGAACTTTACCTTCAGTATAACCTTCTCCTCTTGCAATTTCAGCACCGTTTAATCTACCAGATACTAATGTTTTAACACCCTTAGCTCCTGATTTCATAACATTTCTTATAGCCTTCTTTTGAGCAATTTTATAAGAAACACGGTTTTCAATTTGATGAGCGATATTTTCAGCAACTAGTGCAGCCACTAAATTAGGGTTTTTAATTTCCTTAATTGAAATGTGAACATCTTCACCAGTTAATTTATCAAGCTCTTTTTTAAGTTTTTCAATTTCATCTCCGCCATGACCAATTACCACACCAGGTTTAGCTGTATTTATGATAACTTCAGTCTTATCAGCAGTTCTTTCAATAAGAATACTTGCGATAGCGGCGTCTTTTAATTTTTTATCCAAAAAATTACGGATTTTATAGTCGTTATTCAAGAATTTAGCAAAATCTTGGTTACCAGCATACCACTTAGATTCCCAAGTTTTATTAATGCCAATTCTAAGTCCGACTGGACTAACTTTTTGACCCATCTTATACCCTCCTTCGCTTAATTTCTTTCACTTACAACCACTGTAACATGGCTTGATCTTTTTAATATTGGTTTAGGGCTACCTTTTGCACCAGCACGTCCTCTTTTTAAAGTTTTGCTTTCATTAACATAAGCTTCACTTACATAAAGATTTTCTTTATTTAATTCTAAATTATTTTCCGCATTAGCTACAGCAGATTTTAAAACCTTGCGAATAACATTAGCAGCGTCTTTATTTAAATTTGCTAAAATTATGTCAGCTTCTGTAACGTCTTTACCACGAATTAAATCAATTGATAAGCGCATTTTTCTAGGTGAAATTCTAATATCTTTAGCAATTGCTTTAGCTTCCATTTATATCATCCTTTCCGGTTATTTTTTATTCTTATCGTCGCCATGACCACCAAATTTACGTGTTAAGGCGAATTCTCCTAATTTATGTCCAACCATATCTTCTGTTACATAAACAGGAATAAATTCTTTACCATTATGTACAGCAAATGTGTGTCCAACAAATACAGGATAAATTGTAGAACGGCGAGACCAAGTTTTTATAACTTCTTTTTTACCAGATTCATTTATTTTTTCAACCTTTTTCATCAAATAATCATCGACAAAAGGCATTTTTTTAGCACTTCTAGCCATTTATAAGTCATCCTTTCTTATTTTTTTCTTGAGCGAACAATTAGTTTGCTTGAAGCTTTTTTCTTATTACGAGTTTTAAAACCAAGAGCTGGTTTACCCCAAGGTGTAACTGGATGTTTACGACCAACTGGAGCTCTACCTTCACCACCACCATGTGGGTGATCATTAGGGTTCATAACAGAACCACGAACTGTAGGTCTAATACCCATATGTCTTTTTCTTCCAGCTTTTCCTAAATTAACTAAACTGTAATCTTCATTTCCAACTTCACCGATTGTAGCACGGCAAACACTTAAAACTTTTCTAACTTCACCACTTGTTAAACGTAGTAAAGTATAATTTCCTTCACGGCCCAAAATTTGAACGCTTGAACCAGCACTTCTAGCCATTTGGCCGCCTTTTCCAGGATTTAATTCAATATTATGAACTAAAGTTCCCTCTGGAATATTAGCAAGTGGCATTGCATTTCCGACTTTAATATCACAAGCATCTCCACTTTCAATTTTCATTCCAACTTTTAAACCTTTTGGAGCAATAATATATCTTTTTTCTCCATCGGCATAATTAATTAAAGCAATGTTAGCACTTCTGTTTGGATCGTATTCAATTGAAGCTACTGTTCCAACAATACCATCCTTATTTCTTTTAAAATCAATAAGTCTATATTTTCTCTTAACTCCACCACCGTGATGTCTTACAGTGATTTTACCTTGATTATTACGACCGCCTGATTTTTTAACTGTTACAACTAATGATTTTTCTGGACTAGTTTTAGTAACTTCTTCATTTACTAAAGTAGTCATACCACGTCTACCATTAGTCGTTGGTCTATATGATTTTATTGCCATATTCGTCCTCCCTTAAGATTAATTAAGTTCGATTGAACTTCCTTCTTGTAATTTAACAATTGCTTTTTTAACTTTGTTGGCTCTACCAAAATAACGTCCAACTCTTTTTCTTTTAGCATAAGTATTGATAGTATTAACATTTAAAACTTTAACGTTGAATATTTTTTCAATAGCTTGCTTAATTTGTATTTTATTAGCCTTAGTATCAACACTAAATACATAAGTGTTGTTGCTAGCTAAATCACGAGTTTTCTCAGTGATTATTGGAGCTTTTATAATGTCTCTATAATTTTCCATTATTTTAACGCCTCCTCAATTTGTTTAACTGCTTTTTCAGTAATAACTAAACAATCAGTTCCAATAACGTCTAAAACGTTAATTTCATTAGCTTCTAATAATTCTAATTTTTGAATATTACGAGTTGCTAAAATTAAATTATCAGTTAACTCATCAACAACTATTAAAGTCTTTTTAGGAGCTTTAATATCCTTTAAAATTTGAAGCATATCTTTAGTTTTATTAGTATTTAAGTTTAGCTCATCTAAAATGATTAATTCATTATCAGCAAATTTATAAGCCAAAGCTGATTTCAAAGCTAAAACTCTTTCTTTACGGTTCATTTTTTTACCGTAACTTCTAGGATGTGGTCCGAAAACTACGCCGCCATGATACCAATGTGGAGCTCTAGTACTACCTTGTCTAGCTCTACCAGTTCCTTTTTGTCTCCATGGTTTCTTTCCACCGCCACTTACTTCTGAACGTGTTTTTGTATCAGCTGTTCCTTGTCTTTGAGAAGCTTGAGCTAAAGTTATAGCATCATATAAAACAGCATCATTTGGTTTAATTCCCCAAATATTTTCGTTTAATGAAATATCGCTAACTTTTTCGCCTTTAAGATTAATAATATTATTCTTTTTCATGACTTATCCTCCTACTCTTCAGTAGTCTCTGCTTTTTCAGCAACTACTTCTTCTTGAGATTTATTCCAGTTAGCAAGTTCTGCACGTTTATTAACTTTGCCATTGTTTTTAACTGAACTTCTAATCATAACCATAGCTTTTTTAGGTCCAGGAATATTTCCTTTAACTAAAACAGCATTATTTTCTAAATCAACAGCTACAATTTCCAAGTTTTGGATAGTTACAGTATTAACGCCCATATGACTTGGAAGTCCTCTACCTTTAAATACACGTTTTGGAAGCATTGTACCAAGTGATCCTACGCCTCTATGATATTTAGAACCGTGTCCCATTGGCCCTCTACTTTGATTATACTTTTTAATATTTCCTTGGAACCCTTTACCTTTAGTAGTTCCAGTAACATCAACGACCTCGCCAACTTCAAAAATATCAGCTTTAACTTCATCACCAAGTTTGTAATCGTTAATGTCTACACCTCTGATTTCTTTAAAGAAGCGCTTAGGTGTCGTATTAGCTTTGCTAGTAATTCCAGCAGAAGCTTTTGTCGCTAATTTTTCTCTTTTATCATCAAATGCAAGTTGAATAGCTTCATAACCATCATTATCTTTTGTTTTAACTTGAGTTACTACATTAGGTGTAACTTCAACAACAGTAACTGGAGTTAATTTACCATCATTATCAAACACTTGAGTCATTCCTATTTTACGACCTAAGATTCCTTTCATATTTTCTCCTCCTAATTATAATTTGATTTGAATATCAACACCACTTGGAATATCTAAATGCGAAAGCGCATCGATAGTCTCCTTGCTTGGATTATTGATATCAATAAGTCTTTTATGTGTTCTTTTTTCAAATTGTTCACGTGAATCTTTATATTTATGAACAGCTCTTAAAATTGTAATTTTTTCAATTTCAGTTGGAAGTGGTACAGGTCCACTTACTTCACCGCCAGTTCTTTTAACTGTATCGACAATTTTACCACATGCCACATCAAGATTCTTATGTTCAAATGATTTTAATTTGATACGAACTTTTTTTGACATTATTGTATCCTCCTCTCGCCTATATCTAGTATAGACTTGCTCCGTGTAAAAACCCGACTTTAAGATTAAATTTTATAACAACTTAACCTGGTGTGTCGGCAACCTCACACATCTAAGCACGCCACACATTCAAAAGTATACACTACTTTTAAAGGAAAATCAATACTTTATTAATCCAAATTTATCAAAAATGATAAATTTGTATCAAAAAAAATGACTATTTAAATAATCATTTACTCTTAACAGGAACTAAATTACATTCAATAACTCTGCGTTCATAATATTTTCCCCTTACATCACTAAAAGAAAATAAATCGGTTGGTATATATCCTGGATATGAATACCAAATACAAGTCGCTTTCCCTTTAACGATTTTACTTTCAAATAATATAGCTCTAACACTATTTTTAGTTAACTTCATAATATTCCCCCCCATTTCTAATGAATGCTATTATAACCATTTTAAAATAAAAGTCAAATTAGATAGCGCATACTAATTTAAGTAAACAATAAATGTAATATATTCATACATCAATAATATTATTTTTTCAATTATTACTCATAATAAATTTTCACCCAACATCAAAGATTAAAATAATCTAACAATTTTTTAATTATTTTTTATTCATTACTAATTTTGTAAGAAAAAACCTACACGGTTATGTGTAGGTTGATTTTTTAGGGATTATCATTAATTTATTGTAATTTTTCTATTTGTTTAATATCTAACTCTGTTATCTCAGCTATATTTTGCACATTCATACCTTTTTTTAATAGT
>CAVDHX010000075.1:0-3053 GCA_963609095.1 Sphaerochaetaceae bacterium
GGTTCAGTCTCATCAGTTGATTCTTGTGTTGCTTCTGATGAAACTTCTTCAGCATATTGAGGTGTTACCTCTTCTTCTGAAACTTCGTCTGTTATTTTTTGTGACTCTTCCACTGCCGCATCAATAACATCTTGTGGTACAAAAGTTTCATCTTGAGATAATGTATCGTCTTCATAATAACTAGGATCATACGTTTGAGTATGCTCACTTGTATCTACTGTAGTCATATCATTTTCAGCAGCAAGTGCTGTATTAGGCATAGCAACACCAGCAATTCCAACAGCAGCTGCAAGAGTAACAGTACCTAAAGCAGCATTATTTAATGTAATTTTATCCCCATTTGTTTCTGATAAATGTGAGATACTTTTTTTAACTGATTTGCCATTTCCAATTAATGAATTAAAAACTTTTTTTAATAATTTAAATTTCATAAACATTCCCCATTTCTATATAGAATTTTTTCTATAATCTCCCTCATTTGTGGCATATAATACCACCAAACATATTATTTGTCAAATTAACACATTTGCATAAAATACACTTAAATTATACCAAAATAATAAGCTTTTTTCCACATATATTTGCAAATTTATTTTACAATATTGTTTTTTTGTCAAATATACAAAATATTTTATTGCTTCTTTAGGCATAATGTCTTATTGTTGTTTTTACTATAAGAATCAATTCCTATGCAATATTCAGCATTTTTATAATTTGAATTAAAGTTTTGTAGCGAATAATAGATAAGTAAATCATTAACAGATTTTTCAAAATCAATTAAAGTATTATTGCCGGAAAGCATATTTTCATATTCTTCTTGTTTTAAAACTTTAAAAACACCACATGAATAATTTTTATCTAAGCCATTTGTAAAAGTTAATTTAAATGACGTATCAAAAAGTACAGCTGGCGCGACATTATATCCATGAGGAAAAATTATATTAAATGCGTGATTTTGATTATTTCTTTTGCCTAAGACGTATTGCGAGTCAACTCCTAAAATTTTAAATATGTTATGAGCTAAACCGGTTTTTTCGGAGCAAAAGCCACAATTTTTTTTGTAAAATTCCTTTATTGATATATTTTCTATATTTTTATTCGTTGCACTAGAATAAATTGCTTGTCTTTCCATTAATGACTCAAGCATACACGCTTTAGCTTTATTATTTGAAAAATAGTTATCAATTTCAACGGCAATTGGTGAAAATAAATATAATTCTGTTAAATATGATTTTTCATCTGCTAAAATCTTTACTAATTCTAAATAAGGCAAAATATCGTCATAAACTAAATTAGGACATTCCTTATCTTTTGATGAAGCAACTGGTTTAAAGTTTACTTTACTTGAAATATAATCATTAAAAGTAGTTGTGTATCCTTGACCAGCTGTTTTTTCTTCTGCTATCTTTTCCAATTCTGCAATTCTGTTTTTTACAAATTGTTCTATTTCTTCATCTGACTTCAAGTCAAAAATCTTTTCTTTAATTTCTTTTTTTGTCATAAAACCACCTTATCTTTATATTTAAGATTTATTTCCCTTTCTAAGGTAGATATTATAAATCTTTTTTTTATAATAATCAATTAGTGATAAGCAAAGGTTTTTGTAAAAATTTTATTGAGTTGAATAAAAATTACAATGCCAATGGTTTAAAAAACTATTTTTGTATCATGCCATCCGAAACTTCTTGACGTCAACAACTAAATTTTTTTAGATAAACGTTTAAGTTTTTTCTTTTTACATTTTAATATACAACTTTAAAATATGATTTTTTATTTCTATATTTCATGTTTCTTAAGTTTCAATTTTTTATCATTGTAAATTATGTAATTTTTATTTTCATAAGTATATACTCTTTTAATGTTTTATGTTATTCTTAAAATGGTTGGGAGAGAGGGAAATGAAAAAAACTAAAAATCTTATATTAATAGGAATAATTCTAGTAATAGCATCTGTTTTATGTGTTTTATTTGCGACAAATAAAATTAGTTTTAATAAAGATGAAGATTCATCCGTAAAAGTACATGAGAAAACAAGTGATACAACAGATAATACCATAAAGGAAGATGAAGTATTATATTCATATACGAGTGGTGATAGTAATGCGGCTGCTGGTAATCCAGAAACATTAAAAATTTATAAAATGGATGATACTAAATTAAAGTTTCAATATCATGCACAGTGGAATGAAAAAGATATTACTGGATTTGCACAAAAAACAGATACAAATAAGTATGCCTATGACGAAGGTGTTTATAGACTTGAAATAACTATTAATGATGATTCTGCAGAAGTTAATGAATATACAAATGAGCAATTAACTTCAACTGTAAATTTATTTAAATAACTCCTTAAAATGGAGTTTTTCTATATTTAAAAACCCGCTATTTAAGCAGGTTTTACTTACTACAATTTACTAGCCAATTTATAAATTCATCATTTTTATAGCCTAATGATGGCACCCCAAAGTGATCTGTTCCATCCAATTCAGTTATTTTTGCATCTGCTCCTTTATCTTGCAGTTCATTAATAATAACTCTGGTTGAATCTGGATTTACAATTTTATCATTTGTTCCAACAAATGCCCATATTTTTGTCTTGCTTAAGGCATTTATATTTTCTTCACTATTTCTTATACTTCCACTCATAGGAGCAATACAAGCAAATATATTGGATAACTTTATCTGAACTTGATATGTTCCAGTTCCACCCATTGAATGACCAGTTAAAGATATTTTATTCATATCTATTGAATAATTTTCATGAATAGTTTTAATTAAATTTCTTAAACTATCTGTTATATCAGACCATCCAGTATAATTATTTTCAAGTTTCGGTATAACAACATAAGCTCTTAAATCATTATAATATCCATCATATAAATATTTAGGAAAACCATCTGTTGTTAATAATGACTCAACATTTGATTTTTTATTTGTTCCACCATGAAGATACATAATTAAAGGCATGTTATCTATAGGATTACTTGGCGTATATAAATAATATTGTAAATTTCCTAAAGTTTTTAATTCGTATGAAGATGGAATATTTTTTT
>CAVDHX010000076.1:0-4876 GCA_963609095.1 Sphaerochaetaceae bacterium
ATCTTGGCAAAAAATCTATTGACAACGAGTTTATAAAGTGATAAATTATTTATCAGTGAAGAAAATTTATTTTTTCATTTGCGGGCGTGGCGAAATTGGTAGACGCACTAGACTTAGGATCTAGCGCCTTACGGCATGGGGGTTCAAGTCCCTTCGCCCGCACCATTGAGAAATCTGTCCAGACTTTTATAGCCTTGGATTTAATATAGAAAATATCAACTTCTAAAAGAAGTTGGTATTTTTTTGTTAATTAAAAATTTAATAATAAATAAAAAAGCAAATTATTAAAGATAAATTGTAATTGAAAAATAATAAAAATAGTATATAATAAAATTGTTCGAGAAATCATTTAATGAAGCAAATGAAATATAAAAAACAATAGAGGATGTGATACGATGAAAGAAATATTTAAAAGTTCAATTTATATGTTAATAACGAATAACAATAAGATTTTATTACAAAAAAGGAAGGGTTCTAAATTATGGCCAGGATATTATGCACTTCCAGCTGGTCATATTGACGAAGGTGAAAATCAGTATGAAGCTTTAACTAGAGAAGCTAAGGAAGAATTAGGTATCGAAATTGATTTAAAAGATATTATTAATAGTTATGTAGTTTTAAGAAGAAACTTTTTTGAAATAGATGGTAAAAAGTTAGAACCATATATTGATTACTATTTTGAAATATCAAAATATAGGGGTATTCCTAAAATAATGGAAATAGATAAGTGTGATGAATTAATATGGGCTGATGTTAATGACTTACCTGAACCTTTCATTAATTTTGAAGGTGATTTTTTAGAAGACAGAAGTATAACAACATATGACTGTAAAACTGATGGCGCTTATGTAAAAAAAATTAAATAATTTGAACTTGAATAGTTTTTTTACACAATTTTCACATTTAAACCATAATACTTTCACACAAAAACAATATATTTTTAATGTGAAAGGAAGATTTTATGTATATATTAAAAAATGCTGTTACATCCATTTTAAGAAATAAAGGAAGAAATATTTTAATTGGAATTATTATATTAGTAATTGCATGTGCGACATCCATTACACTTGCTATTAATAATTCTTCAAATAAATTAATTAATTCTTATAAAAATAAATATCAAACTGAGGCTACTATTAGTATTAATAGAGAAAATATGATGAAAGATTTTGATAAAGACAATAAAGAACAGTCAAAAGAAGATATGAAAGATAAATTTTCAAATATGCAGTCAATTACTGTATCTGACATTGAAAAATATGGCAAAAGTAAATATGTAAAAAGCTATTATTACACTATGCAAATAGGAGTAAATAGTAATTTAGAAAAAGCATCAACCGATAGTGAATCTAACGATAAAGGTAAAGGTCCTGAAAAACAAGAAGAGACTTCAGGAGATTTTACCTTAACAGGTTATTCTTCATTAGATGCAATGAATGATTTTATTGAAGGAAATTATAAAATAAAAGAAGGAAAAGTTGATACTGATTTTTCAAATGATTCATGTATTATAAATAGTGAACTTGCTACATTAAATAATATATCAGTAGGTGATAAAATAACTATAAAAGATACAAACGATGATACAAAAACCTATGAGCTTACTGTAACAGGTATTTATGAGGAATCATCTACAGATAGCATGTCTATGTTTTCAAATTCTGTTAATACTATTATTACAAACACAAATTTTGTAAATAAAGTTTTAGAAAATGACAGTGAAATATCTGTCAAAGTAAATCCAACATTTATTTTAACTAGTAGTAAAGTAGTAGATAAATTTGAAAGTGAACTTAGAAAAAAAGGATTAGATGATAATTTATCTGTTCAAACTAATTTAGATCAAGTTGAAAATGCAACTAAAACTATATCAAACGTAAAAACTTTTTCAATGACATTTTTAATAATTACATTAGTAATTGGAACAGTAGTTTTATTTATAATTAATATGATAAATATAAGAGAAAGAAAATATGAAATCGGAGTACTTAGAACAATAGGTATGAAAAAAAGTAAAGTAGCTTTACAATTTATATATGAACTTTTAATAGTTGCTGTTATAGCACTAATATTAGGAGCTTTTGTTGGAGCAAGTGCATCTGTTCCTGTATCCAATTACTTACTTAAAAATGAAATATCATCATCTTCTAAACAAACACAAAACATTGAAAATAATTTTGGCCAAAAAGATAATAAACAATCGAAATTTCAAGGTGTTGCACAAGTAGAAGAATTTAGTAGTATTGATGCTACAGTTGATTTAAAAGTTTTATTAGAATTATTAGGCATAGGATTAGTAATTACATTTATATCTTGCTCTAGTGCTATTATAAGTATTCAAAGATTTTCACCACTTACAATATTAAAGGAGAGATCATAGATGAGTTTATTGAAATTAAAAAATGTATCATATAGATATAAAGATGCGGATAAAGATGATTATGTTTTAAAAAACATTAATTATGAATTTTCTTTAGGAAAAGTATATGCTATAAAAGGTAAAAGTGGCAGTGGAAAAACTACATTGCTTTCATTACTTAGTGGTTTAGAAAATAATTATGAAGGTGAAATATACTATGACGGAAAAGAACTAAAAACCTTAGATTTAGATAAATATAGAAGTAGTGATATAGGAATAGTTTTTCAAAGTTATAATTTACTTCCTCATCTAACAGCTATGGAAAATATAATTTTATCTATGGATATTAGTAATATAAAAATAGCTGATAAAAAAGAAAAAGCAAAAGAACTTATGAAAAACGTAAATTTAAAAGAAAGCCAAAAAGATAGAAAAGTATTAAAACTGTCTGGTGGTGAACAGCAAAGAGTAGCAATTGCTAGAAGTCTATCTTATAATCCTAAAATGATTTTGGCTGATGAACCAACGGGTAATTTAGATAAAGAAACAGAAAATGATATATTAAAAATATTTAAAAATCTTGCCAAAAAAGAAAATAAATGTATAATCATTGTGACTCACTCTGAAAACGTATGTAATCAAGCAGATAAAGTATTTGAACTAAAGAAAATTTAGTTCTTTTTTTAAATTTGACCAAGCCTTCAAAAAAACGTATGATATAAACGAAACAAAATAGCAGGATGTGGTATATATGAAAAGATGTAAATGGTGTAATTTAAACAATAATTTATATATTAATTATCACGATAAAGAATGGGGAATACCTAATTTTACTGATAATTATCTATTTGAAATGTTAATTTTAGAATCATTTCAAGCAGGACTTTCATGGGAATGTATTTTAAATAAAAGAAATGATTTTAAAAAAGCCTATGATAATTTTGATATAGATAAAATAATTAATTATAATGAAAACAAAATAAATGAATTATTAAATAATAAAAAAATCATAAGAAATAAATTAAAAATTAAAGCTAGTATTAATAATGCAAAAATATTTAAAAAAATTCAAAATGAATTTGGCAGTTTTTATAATTACTTAAATACATTTACAAATAACCAAATAATTTATGAAAATGGTAAGACTACCAATAATCTATCAAATGCTATTTCTAAAGACTTAATGAAAAAGGGTATGAAATTTGTAGGGTCTACTACTATATACGCTTATCTACAAGCAACGGGATTCATCTATTCACATGATAAAGAATGTTTTATGTATAAAAACAGTTGATTTACTTTTTAATCAATTTAGATTATAATTCTTATGAGGAGGAATTTATATGAAAAAATTATTTGGAGGAATTGATTTAACTTGGAAAAAATTAATAATATTTGCTCTTTCATCCGCACTATATACCGCTATTATGGCTTTACTGCCACCTTTAAAAAACACATCATTTCATGATATCGTAGTAACATTTGAAGTATGGATTTTATTTGGTATGATTATTATCATGAATAGTAAATCAGCCAAAGATTCTGCTTTAAAATGTTTTGTATTCTTTTTAATAAGTCAACCACTTGTATACTTAATTCAAGTACCTTTTAATAAATTAGGCTTTGGAATATTTAATTATTATGGTTACTGGTTTAAATGGACTATACTTACTATACCAATGGGATTTGTAGGTTATTATATGAAAAAAGAAAAATGGTATAGTGTATTAATATTAACTTTAGGTATTTTATTTTTAGGATTTGGTTCTTATGAACTTTATTTAAAAGAAACAATATTTAATTTTCCATATCATTTATTAACTACATTATTTTGTTTAATTACAATGCTTTTATATCCGTTATACGTATTTAATAATAAAAAAACTAAAACAATATCATTTATAATAAGCATTTTAATTGTTATTGGATTAACATTTTTTGCATTTACTCATAAAAAAGTTTATGATGCAACACTTTTAGCAAGCGGTAGTAGAAACATTATTCTTAATGAAAAAAGTAAAGTATATTTAGAAGATAATTTAGGAAAAGTTTATATCAAATATGAAAATGGCTTTGAAGATTATGTTTTAAATGGTGAATTTACAAAAGCTGGTAAAACTAAATTAACAATTATTGATGCAAATGATAAAAAAACAGAATTTAATCTTACTGTAAAAAGCGACAATTTTGATTTAAGAAAGGTAAAATAATTTTATGAAAAATAATATAATTAAAATATTTTTAATGATACTTGGAATAGGAATTTTAGACTTTGGTATTATTACTGAAATAGATGGGATAGGTAGATTCGCAATAATTTTATTTGGAACATTTTTCTCAGTAATCGCTTGCATAATTCCATTTAAATAAACTATTTAAATATTGTATGATTCTTGCATAATATGGCATGTAATTTATCAAAATTGCATACCATATTTTTTTATAGATTAAAAAAACAAAGTACTTTTGTACTGTTTATGCGTCAAATTTGTGTAAAAAAATTCGTAGAATATCTTA
>CAVDHX010000077.1:0-4675 GCA_963609095.1 Sphaerochaetaceae bacterium
GTTATTTTTTGATAAAATCTTCTTTCAGACAATCTTATTTCTCTTATTTCTTCTAATAACTTTTCAAAATAATCTTTATCTATAAACGAACCGTTTTTCATTCTTTCTTTATCCAAAACATAACCTTGGATAGTGAAAGTTTTCAATATATTGGTAGCCCATCTTCTAAATTGAGTCGCTCTTAAAGAATTCACTCTATATCCCACTGAAATAATTGCATCTAAATTATAAAATTCAACTTGTCTTTTTACTCGTCTATTTCCTTCTTTCTGAACTAATTCCATTTTGGAATAAGTTGAATCTTTATCTAACTCTTTTTCATTGTAAATATTAATTAAATGCTTTGCTATTGCTGGTTGTTCTACGTTAAATAATTCTGCCATAGCTTTTTGAGTCATCCATAATGTTTCATTTTCGTATCTTACTTGTATTCCTTTATCTTTTTCTTGTACTTTAAATGTTATAAATTCCTCAGCACTACTTCTAATTATTAAATCTTTTGCCATATTCTCTCCTTCCTTGTTGTTATATAAAAGTTTTTCATAAGTCGTAATTACCCTAATTTTATTAAAATTTATATTGTTTTTCACCTATAAAATGTAAAAAGAAAGCTGATTGAAAGTCTTTATTTATAAGTCTTTCTAGGAAGTTTTTCATAAGTCGGTATTCCCCAGTTAATTCCGACTTTAGTTAACTTTTCTTCTTGATTGTTATTTTTCATTTCTGCTCTGATTTTTCTTTTTTGATACATATCCATTTTAATCTTCACCTTCTTTTATTATTTGTTCATTTTCTATCATATCTAACATTCTAACATGGAAACCATTATTTTGGTAAAATTTGATTGCTTTCTCATTATAACCAAACACAGCAATCATTATTTTTTCACTTCCTTGAGACTTTAAATAATTACTCATTTTTTGTAGCAAAACTTTACCTATACCTTTACCTCTATAATTTTTGTCAACTACTAATTCAGTTATTCTGCCTCTTTTTGGTGCATTAAAGTCAAAGGTTGTAATTTTATCATTATTAATAATTCCAGCAACTAAACCTATTATCTTTTCATTTTCTTTATATAAAAAAATTTTGCCATTTTTTTCATTAATATTTTTTAACATTTCTTTAAAATATTTTTCTCTATATTGATTGCCAACTATATTATACCCTTCTATATCAATACTTGATATATATTTCTGTAACTCTACTAATAAGTCTTTCACTTGTTCGCTATATTCTTCACTATATTCAACTATCATAATCCTATCTTCCTTACTACCTACTGTTTAGTTGTTTCTTCAAGTTTCTTTTGTTCTTCTATTTCTAATTGTTTCTTTTCTCTTTCTAGTTCTTTTAAACTCTTTTTAGGTGTTGGCATTTCTTCTGGCATCATTCCACCAATATCTGCAATTGCTTTTCTTACTTTTTTACCGACTTCATAATGTACATCTTTTGCTTCCTTTTCACCTTGTACATTATCCTTTATAAGTTTTTGTTTAGTTTGATTTATTCTGAATAAATTTGCAACCAATTCATCTTCATTCATATTGTCCAAAATATCTTCACGGTATCTTAATTTTTTTCTTTTAAAAATATCATCAGCAGTTTCGCACGTTTATAATCCTTTATATCCTGCATTATGAAATTCAGCCATATTTTTGACACCTGCTGCAGAAGCAACTCTTTGCAAAGTATAATTACCTTGTTTTGTTAATTTCCTTTGATAAAATCTTTTTTCATCATCTGATAAAGAATCATATTCTTGTTCTGTTATTTCTTGCTTTCTTGTTTGAATAGCAAAATATGTTTGTCCTAAGGCAACAACTTTTTTGCTTGGATCTGCATTTTGTACTATTAAATAACATATATATCTTGAAAGTTTATAATCTTGTATATTAGCAGTAGCATTATTATTTCTTTTTGACAACTTGTTGACCTCAACAAGTTGTTCATCTATATTAAATCCAGAATTTTTACAAGCCTCTTTCGCCTTATTTAAAACCTTTAAGAAATTTCTCCAGTCTTTATATTCTAAAACTTTTGAAAGTTCCCTAGCATACCAATATTCATTTCCATAATCATCTATATATTTTATGTTTTCAAAAATATTACTTGTATATTCATTTTCAATTTTCTTCATTGTTACCTCCAACATCATTATTATATAAATGTTTCTTTATGTCGTTTTCACCTGATTTTCCTTATAATTTTTATTGATTTTTTTGAAAAAATGTAAAAAGGAATTTAATTAAAAGTCTTATAAAACAATGGTTTAAATGAAAGCTTATATAAGTCGTTCTTTACCAGTTAATTCCGACTTTAGTTAACTTTTATTCTTAATTGTTATTTTTCTTTTCTGCTCTAATTTTTTTTGATACATATTCATTTTTATCACTTGCCTTTTTTATAGGTAGTGTGAATAGTTTAATACACTACCACTTATTTTTCAATGTTTTTTTATTAACACACGTACTTATAAGCATTTTCAAGACAAAATGCAGTTTCTTTTAATATTTTCATTATTTTCTTTTCACAATCAACTCTCTTTGCTCTAACATATTACGTTATTTGTTTTACCTAAATATTAATATTTTCTCATCGCTAATAGCATAATACGTTTTTTATCATTATGTCAACTATTTAAAATTTATTTACATAAATTTCAACGCATATAATAAAAGAAAGCCAATTTTGACTTTCTAAATTTATTATTAATCATGAATATCGCCAACAACTACTTAGTAAAATAAATTTTTTATTCTTTATATTAGTTAATAAATATTATTTTTTTATCATTTCCGAAATTGTTGTCCCTAAAGTTGCTAAATCTTGCAAATTAGAAGGAACAATTATTTTAGTTGCTTGTCCATTAGCCATATTGGCCAAAGCCTCAAAACTCTTTAATGTAAGAACAGAACTATCAGCACCTGCTTCTTTTAAATTTCTAATAGCCTCTGCTTCAGCTTGACTTTTTTTAATAATAGCCTCTGCTTCCCCTTCAGCTTTTTTAATTTGTGCTTCTTTAGAAGCTTCTGCCCCTAAAATCATACTCTCTTTTTGACCTTCTGCAATTAATACACTAGACTTTTTTTCACCTTCAGCTTGTAAAATTTTTTCACGTCTTTCACGCTCAGCCCTCATTTGTTTTTCCATTGCTTCTTGAATATCTCTAGGTGGCAATATATTCTTAACCTCAACTCTATTTATTTTAATACCCCATGGGTCAGTTGCTTCATCCAAAATAGCTCTCATCTTAGAATTAATTATATCTCTAGAAGTTAATGTTTGATCTAATTCTAATTCACCAATAATATTACGCAACGTAGTTGCTGTTAAATTTTCAATAGCATTAATAGGATTTTCTACTCCATATGTATATAATTTAGGATCAGTTATTTGAAAATAAACAACAGTATCAATTTGCATCGTTACATTATCTTTAGTAATAACAGGTTGTGGTGGGAAATCCTTAACCATCTCTTTTAAACTAATTACACAAGCAACTCTATCAATAAATGGCACTTTAAAATGAAGCCCATTACTCCACGTCATATAGTATGAACCTAATCTTTCAATTATATAACACTGAGATTGTGGAACAACCTTCATGCTTGGCAAAAAAATTATTACACACAGCACTAAAATTATTATCAAAATTTCCATCATTTTTCCTCCTTAACTTTTAATCTTACACCCTTAATTTCTAAAATCCTAACAGATGTTCCTACTTTTAAAGATTTATCGGCAAAGGCAGTCCACCTCTTACCATCAACTTTTACTTCACCATCATGATTTTTACTAATCTTTTCAGTAACAATTCCAACATTATTAATAATTCTGTCCAAATTTGTTTTATCAACATGTTGTTTCAAAATTTTAGTTAAAAACGGTCTGGTAGTTATTAATAAAAAAACGCCCAAAATAACAAAAACTCCAAATTGAACAATATAATTATTAATAAATAAAGAAACAAATAAGGCAACAGTACCACTCACTACAAACCAAATTGTAGTTAAATTAATTGTAGCAAATTCAATTAATGCCAAAATAACCACCGTTATAAGCCAAACAACCCATTGATTCAAAAAACCACCTCCATCCATTACTATTTTAACATATTTTTAAAATAAAAGTACCCATAAAGGCACTTATTTATCTAACTCTTGCTGGTTTATTTTCTGGATTTTGTTCAACAAATTGATCAAAATCAGAATAAATTTTATTTCTAAGGATTTCTTTTTGTTCATTACTAAAGGCATTAGATTGGTTTACATAATCTAACATACCAGAATAATCATCTAAACCTTTATCTATTATAGAAAGTTCATTAATCAATTCATTACTTTCCTTTACATCATCATCTGATGCTTGTGGAACTTGTTGCATAGAAATATTAGAAACTTCTAAAGAATCTTTTGTTGGACTTTCAGATGCATTTTTTTTATCAGAGTTTTCACCCTTAGTTTCTAACTTTTTTTCTTTTGGATTATTACTTTCTTGTTCTTTTATTGCAGTCGCATATGCAACAGCAGCATTTTCTAAATCATCATTTCCTTTAGGCATTTCTTGCTTAAAATGTTTACCTTGATTTTTTACAGCCTCAGCATAAGCTATTGCCGTATTTTCTAAATCATCGTTTCCTTCTTTTGAATTTACGCTTACAGCAGATTTTTCA
>CAVDHX010000078.1:0-7393 GCA_963609095.1 Sphaerochaetaceae bacterium
CCTTTTAATTTGAAAAAATATAATTATTTTAAAAAATGAAATAAGATGATATAATTAGTTATCGGAGGAGAAATATGAATAAAATAGCTGCAGTATTAACTGATATAAATCAGGCATATGATATAAAAAATTATGTTGATGCATATCTTTTGCCATTAAAAGATTTAAGTATTAATTATACAAATTTTTTTGATATTGAAGATGTAATAAAATTAAAAGAATTAAATAAAGAAATATTCATTATTTTAAATAAAAATATTCAAAATGATGAAATAGATAAATTAAAACAAGCCTTAGAACAAATAGAAAAATTAAATATTAATGGTATTATTTTTTATGATATTTCTTTAGTAAATTTAAAAAGCAAATTAAATTTAAAAACACCATTAGTATGGTCGCAAGAGCATTTAGTTACTAATTATGGAACAGTAAATTATTGGAATAAAAAAGGCGTTAAGTATGCTTATATATCTTCAGAACTTACAAAAAGAGAAATAGAAGAAATAAGGAAAAATACTTCTTCAAAATTATTTGTAAATGTTTTTGGATATATTCCAATGTTTACATCTAAAAGACATTTAGTAGACAATTATGTAGAAATATTTAATCTTAAAAATAATAAACAAAATACAATATTTAAAGAAGGTAAATCATATCATATATTGGATACAAATTTAGGAACGACAGTGTATTGTGATTATATTTTAAATGCGGTTTGTGAAGATTTTGAAAATATAGATTATTTAGTTTTTAATAGTAATTTAATAGATGAAAAAGATTTTTGTGAAGTATTAGAAAATTATAATAAAAATGTGCATAATAAATTTAAAATAGAAACAGGGTTTCTATACCAGGAAACTATATATAAGGTGAAGTAATATGAAAAAACCAGAATTATTAGCTCCAGCAGGAGATTTAGAAAGATTAAAAGTTGCTTTTTTATATGGGGCAGACGCTGTTTATATTGGTGGAACATTTAATTTAAGAGCTAATGCTGATAATTTTAAAATAGATGAAATAAAAAAAGGAGTTATATATGCTCATAATTTAAATAAAAAAGTATATGTAACGGTTAATATTTCTATGCATAATAAAGAATATGATAAAGTGGGGAAATATATTTTAAAATTAGATGAAATAGGTGTTGATGCTATAATTATTAGTGATCCTGCTATATTAGAGTTTGTAAAAAATACTAATTTAGATGTACATCTTTCAACGCAAGCTTCAACTTTAAATAAAGAAGCTGTTGAGTTTTGGAAAAATGAAGGCGTGAAAAGAATTGTATTGGCTCGAGAATGTACAAAAGAAGATATTAAAGATATAAAAGAAAATGTAGATATTGAACTTGAAACATTTATTCATGGGGCGATGTGTGCATCATTTAGTGGTAGATGTGTACTTTCAAATTTTTTAACAAATAGAGATTCCAACAGAGGTGGTTGCAGTCAAATATGTAGATGGGATTTTGATTTATATGATGGTAATAATCATGTAAAGGGGGACAAACCTTTTACATTTTGTACTAAAGATTTATCTATGGCAAAAAATATTCCAGAATTAGTTGATTTAAATGTAGATAGTTTAAAAATAGAAGGAAGAATGAGGTCAATATATTATATAGCAACAGTTATTAAAGTATATAGAAAATTAATTGATGATTATTGTAATAATAGGGATAATTATGAATATAATTTAAAATATGAAAAGATTTTAAGAAAAGTAGCAAATAGAGATTCCATTACACAGTTTTTTGATGGTAATTATGGAAAAGATGTTCAATATTATAATGGCCGGCAGGAAATTACTAATCAAGATTTTTTAGGTTTGGTTTTGGATTATGATGAAGAAGAAAAATTAATAAAACTTCAGCAAAGAAATTATTTTAAAAAGGGCGATGAAGTTGAAATATTTGGACCTTATAATTCCTTTAAATTTAAGATAGATTCTATATATGATGAAGATAAAAAACTGATAGAAATAGTAAGACATCCTAAGCAAATTGTATACCTAAAATCATCCATAAAAGTTAGTAAAAATGATATGATGAAAACTGTTGACAAAGGGTAAAATATGTAGTAATATTTTGTGAAGTGATAAAGAGAGCTGAGGTGAAAAAAATGACAGACAACGAAGTTTATGTAACTGAACAAGGTTTAGCTGACATGAAAAAAGAACTAGAATATTTAAAAATGGAAAAAAGACCCGCAGTTATTGAAGCTTTAAAAGAAGCTAGAGCCTTAGGTGATTTAAGTGAAAATGCAGAATACGATGCCGCAAGAAATGAACAATCAGAAACTGAAAATCGTATTACTACATTAGAAAAACAAATTGAAAAAGCAATTATAATTAAAAATGTCAAAACAGATAAAGTTTCAGTTGGTAATACAGTTGAATTAGAATATATAGAAGATGGTGATAGGGATACATATACAATAGTTGGTATCAAAGAAGCTGATCCATTTTCAAATAAAATATCTAATGAATCTCCAATTGCTAAAGCAATTATGGGAGCAAAAGCTGGAGATACAGTTACTGTAGCAAGTCCAAATGGAGAATATCGTGTAAAAGTAATATCAATAAATTAAGCGAATGTTTTTTCGCTTTTTATGTGGAATATTTTTTCTTGACTTATATGTTTATTATCTATACAATAGAGTTAGGGAATTGATTTCCCATATGGAGGTAAATGTATGAATAATCTTATTTTCTCCATATTGCTAATTTTAATTGGTCTTTTTGTAGGTATTATCTTAATGGTAATCTTAAACTCTTTAAAAATACTATCTGCAACAAAAAAATCGCAAGATTTGTTAGAAGAAGCTAAAAAAGAGGCAAACAAATTAAAAAGAGATAGTATATTGGAAGTAAAAGAAGAAAATCATAGATTAAAAGTTGAATTAGATAAAGAAACGAAAGAAAAAAAACAAGAAATAAAAGAATCTGAGGAACGTCTTTTGGCTCGTGAAGAAAGCATAGATAGACGTGATCAAACATTGCAGAATCGTGAGCAACTATTAGAAGACAAAGAAAACAACTTAAGTCTAAAACAAAAAGAAATTCAAGAAAAGCAAATGGAACTAGAAGAGGCAAAAAATGAACAACTAAAGCAACTAGAAAAAATTGCTGGATATTCTAAAGAACAGGCGAAAAAAGTTATAATGAAAAAGGTAGAAGATATGATGAACTTAGAAGTAACATCATATATAAAAGATAGGGAAGCTGAAGCTAAATTAGAAGCTGATAAAAAATCGAAAGAATTATTAGTTTCAACTATGCAAAGATATTCTGCCGATGTAGTTAGTGAACAAACTGTTACAGTAGTTACTTTACCTAATGATGAAATGAAAGGTAGAATAATAGGTAGGGAAGGTAGAAATATAAGAACAATAGAAGCTGTAACTGGAGTTGATTTAATAATTGACGATACTCCAGAGGCTATAGTAGTTTCTAGTTTTGATCCTTTCAGAAGAGAAATTGCAAGAATAACCTTGGAAACATTAATCAAAGATGGAAGAATTCATCCTAGTAGAATTGAAGAAGTTTATGATAAAACGGCTAAAGAAATGCAGGCAAAATTAATTGAAATAGGTAATAATGCTTTATTTGAACTAGGAATAACTAAAGTGGATCCAGAATTAGTTGAAATATTAGGAAAACTTCAATTTAGAACAAGTTTTGGGCAAAATGCTTTAAAACATTCGATGGAAGTTGCTAATTTAGCTGGACTTTTAGCTGGTGAATTAGGTGAAAATGAAACTTTAGCTAAACGTGCTGGTTTATTTCATGATATTGGAAAAGCAATTGACCATGAAGTTGAAGGAAGTCATGTAGAATTAGGAGCATCATTGGCTCGAAAATATGGCGAAAATGATGTTGTTATTAATGCTATTGAATCACATCATGGAGATACGGATGCAACTAATATTATAAGTGTTTTAGTCGCAATTTCTGATAGTTTATCTGCGTCAAGGCCTGGTGCTAGAAATGATTCATTAGAAAATTATATTAAAAGATTAACTGATTTAGAAAAATTAGGAAATGATACAGAAGGTGTTGAAAAAACTTATGCTGTTCAAGCTGGTAGAGAACTTAGGGTTATTGTTAAACCAGAAGAAATTGATGATTTGACAAGCGTTAAAGTAGCTAGAGAAATAAAAAATAAAATTGAAGAAAATCTTCAATATCCAGGAACAATTAAAGTAGTTGTTATTAGAGAAACAAGAGTAACTGAAGAAGCTAAGTAGCTTCTTTTTATATTTCTGGATTTTCCTCACCAGTGATGTTATCTTTATCAGAAACACTTAAAGCAAGTAAAGCTGCACACAATGTTAATATAGCTGCCCATATTTGAATATCCGCATCTTTTAAATCTTCGTTATATTTTTTTTTAACATTTTTGTCATATATATTGATTATTAAAAAACAAATTGCTAAAATTGTTCCAATAATTCTATTTAATTTAAGTAAATTATTAGACGTGTTATCATTAAAAATTCTGCTTTCATTTTTTGCCTTTTTCAAGGTATCATAAGATATATATAATGAAATGATAATTGATAAAATTGTTATTAAGGTAAGTACAATTTGAATTTCAATTAATTTTGCTTCTTCTAAATCATAATTTGTCATTCATTTTCCTTTAATTTTTTTATTTCTAAAAGTTCACTGACTGTAACAAATTTATAGTTATCATCTTTTAATTTTTTAATTAAATTTTCTAATGAATTTAATGAATATTCATGATTATCATGCATTAAAATAATTTTTCCTGGTTTAACATTTGGCAAAATATTGTTTAAAATTTTATCTTTGTTTTTAACTTGCCAGTCTCTTGAATCTATGTCCCAAAGAACAAAGGTTAAATCAGTATATTTTTTTAATGTATTAGTATATCCTCCATAAGTTGGTCTAAATAATTTAGGGGTAAAACCAGTTAAATTTTTTATGTTTTCTTGTGTTTTATTAATTTCTTCTTTAAATTCATTTTCACTTAGTCTTGTAAGTAATTTATGGTCATATGAATGATTACCAATTTCACTACCTTCATTAAGCATTCTTTTTAAAATATCTTTATAAAATATTGTTTTATTACCTATGACAAAAAATGTCCCACATGCATCATATTTTTTTAAAATATCTAATATTTTATTTGTGTATTTACTTGGACCATCATCAAATGTTAAGGCGATAACTTTATCATCAATGGAAACACTTTTTTTCTTAATTGATAAATAGGTATCGTCATATTTTTTTTCATTTACATCAATTAATAAATCTAGACTATCAAGGGAAATGTCTAAATAAATAATATCATTATTTTCTTTAATTTCAGTTGGATTAAAATATAGTGTTAAATATTTATCATCAATGGTGAAGTAATCATAATTAATATTATTTAAATAGTTTATATCAATTTCTTGATATTTATTTAAAAGTTTATTTTTTATATCATAATCTAAAGCTTTTAAATCATTAATAATATTTTCCATAGTTAAAAATTTTCCGCTTCTTTTATTATAAGTAAAAGTTTTAATTTTATTTATTTCTTTATCTGTGATAATTTCGGTTTTTAAGCTAACATTAATTATGTCAGTGTTTATTTCATTATATGTGTATGAAATATTAAATTCTTGTTTATTTTGTTTTATATTTTTAAATTTTTCATAATTTTGGTTTACATAGCTACTTATAGCATTATCTAAAACCATAATATTTGTAACAGGATAGTTAATACTTACCATTAAGTCTTCATTGATATAACTTTTAACTTCTGTTTTTTTTTCACATCCTATTAAAAAAATTACAAGTAAGCATAGTATAATTTTTTTCATAAAATCACCTAAAAAATTATATGATTAAAAGTATAAATATATAATGTTATGTGTGAATGTGGGAACGTAAAATGTGTAATTTTTAATTTTAAGATGAGGTAAAAATTAATTGATTTATATTTTAAGATGAGGTAAAAATTAATTGATTTATATTTTAAGATGAGGTAAAAATTAATTGATTTATATTTTAAAATATTTTTTTATGTGCTAAAATATAAGGTAGAGGATAGGTGGCTAATATGAAACAAATGTCTTATGTTGATAGTGATGGAAATACTATTAACCGTACTTTACAACAAAAGCAGTTGTTGTTAAAATTTTTCTTTTTCTTTGGTACTATATTACCAATAATATTAATAATTGTTATTATTTATAATGTTATTTTAAATGTTAAATGTTTGGGAATTTATAATAATATTAAAGCAAAAAGTTTTAATTATGTTAAAGATGATAAATCTTTGCCTAAGATCGAAGGTGAGAATACAACAATTAGGATAAATGATTTGTATACTAATGGTTATTTAAGCAGTAGTGATACTAATAATGTAAAGTGTTCAGGTACTGTTAAAATTACAAAGTATAAAAAAGATTATGTTTATACTTTAGATGTAAAAAATTGTAATGTTTGTTCTACAAATCAAAAGTATTCTTCTTGGAGTAATGAGGTATCATCATATCCTTCTGGTAAAGCTATAGTTGATGTTATACCATATTATAACTATTATGATAGGGAGGTAAGTACAACAAAGTGGTCTGATTATTATGATGAAGATGAGCTTTCAGATGAGGTTTCAGAATATGGAATAAAGATACCTTTGGATACTTCAAATCTTCCGGAAATACCAAAGGAGGCTAAAACTGTAAAAATTGAAAATGATACGACTTATTATTATCGTTATCGAGATCGTAGTTGGAAGTGGTATGATATAGAAGGTGATTATTCTAGTTTTTCATCTGAGCAGCCAGAGGGTTATGCTAATAAGGATGAAGGAAGTGAACGTTATACTGAATGGAGTGATTATTCTTTGGATTATCCTGAGGAAAAAGAATATCGTTCTATTAGTCAAACTACAGGTTATAAATTTTATTACGAGAATAAATCTGGTAAGAAAATGTATTATAATAATGGGAAATATACGGCTAGGGATTTAGTTAATACTAAGAAGTATAATAAAACTGATAGTGAAACAGCAAAATTATATAGTTATCGTGATAAGCAGTGGCGTTGGTATAATGGAACAAAAAGAAGATATAGTGTGTTAAGTACTTCCCCACAAAATGGAAGAACTATAAAGGATAAAGATACTGAAACTTTAGGAACTCCATCGTCTTGGAATCCTAGTAGTAGTTTAACTACTTCAACTCAAGAATATAGGGTTGAGGAAAAAAAATTAATGACTAGATTTAGAACACAATACGAGATTTTGTCATTAAAAGCATTAGATAATCCATTAAATAAGTCTGATTTTGAAAAGAAAATGAAGATGTCAGTTTCAGATGTTGCTTCAGATGATGCGTATAAACTTGAAGTTACTTATAAATTTAAATATAAAAAATAA
>CAVDHX010000079.1:0-2444 GCA_963609095.1 Sphaerochaetaceae bacterium
AGAAAAGCGAGGAAGATGGAATTTCTAAGGGACGTGCTTTGGGTCAGGCTGAAGGGAAGCTTAAAGGATCAAATGAAAAAGCTTTAACTATTGCAAAAGCAATGTTAAAAAAACAGATGGATATAAAAGATATAGTTGAATTGACTGGTCTTGATGAGAAAAAAGTATTAAGTCTAAAAATTTAATATTTTTTTATTTTTTTAAAGGAATTTGATATATCCACGTCGTATGTTAATACCATTAACATTTGATCTAATATTTAAATCATTAGTTCAACACAATAAATTTAGACCATTACTTGCTTTAATAATAAATAAATGCACAGGTTTTCCTAGAGAATATGTATATGAAAATTTAACATTTATTAATGACAAACTGTCAAAAGGAAATCACAAAAAAAATTAAGGATACTGATATATTAAAAAAAATCTATGCACTTCTGATGAGAATACACTCTCAGCAACATAAATAGAAAAATTACAATAAATTTGTTAATGAAACTAAAAAATCATCTACACATAAAAGGGTAGATTTTTTTTATAAAAATACCAAATGAATAAAAATAATTAAAAAAATTTTCGTAGATTATCTTATTCTACGAATCTTTTAATCTGCATCAATCATAACAAATATAAGGGAAAAATGCAAATACAACACACTAAAAAAATAAAGAAAAAACTAAAAACTTGATTTTAAAATTTCCTTGTAAAATAAAGACAAACTCCAAATTAAGAGTATCAAAGAATAAGATAATCTTTGATACAGGTGGTGTTATGAAAATGAAAAGAAGAATACGAAGAAAAGAGAAAAAACAAAAGAAAATAATTATAACTTTATCTATTTTTTTAATATTATTTTTAACAGTTGGATATGCCGCTTTCCAATCTAATATAACTTTAAAAGCTAAAGGAAACGTAAAAGAAAAAATCATTTCAATTAGTGATTTAATCAAAACCGTGGTAACTTCTGGAGATGGATTATATGTAGATGATACAGAAACAGGAAGATACATATATAAAGGAGCAACCCCTAATAACTATATAAAATTAGACAGTGATATATATAGAATAATTTCCATAGAATCTGATGGCACACTTAAAGTAATAAAAAACAGTAATATTGGATGGATAGTTTTAGACCCATCTTATATTACAAATATCCCTGGAGTTACAGATAAAAATTCCACGGAAGGTACTAGATATACAACTGTATTAACAGATTATTGTTGTTATTATTCAAGCACACCATCACATTATTATGGTTGTAACGTATGGGGCAGTAGGACAACAATGTTAGATTCAGCAGAAAACAATATAACACAAATGCCAAGACAGATAGGAAAAACATTATATGATTTACCAGAAAAAGAAGCATACTTAAATACTTATTTGAATTATACATGGTTTAATACACTATCTACAGATGTTCAAAGTAAAATAGTTACCCATACGTTTAATGTAGGTTTAGTCAACTATTCTACATCATTAAATGAAACGATAACCCAAGAATCAAGCTACAAATGGAAAGGTAAAGTAGGTCTGATGAATGCAAGTGATTATATAAAGGCGTCAACGAATTCATTGTGTACAAGTGCTTATGCATATCAAAGTGATTCAAATTGTTATAACAATAGCGAAACACATAACTGGATATTTGCAGGACCTGTGAATAAACAATACGCATGGACAATCACACCATCAAATGTTAATTATTCTGCTAATATAATTGTTGCTACAACCGGTAATATTGCTAATAACAGTTCACAAAATGATCGTGGTATATCACCAGTATTCTTCTTATCTTCTAATGTTAATTTAAAAGGTAGAGGAACTATAAATAATCCATACAAAATAATGTAAAACAATAAAAAATATTCAAAGTTAAATACCTTAAAAATTTGCTTATAAATTATAAGATATGGCGATACAAAAAACATATAATTTTATAATAAATTGATTATATTTAATCAAATAAAAAATTATGTATTTAAGCTAAGCAATTTACTTTGGTTTCTGGTGTAAAAATAACGTAAAAGATTCGTAGATTATCTTATTCTACGAATCTTTTAATTTACCTTAATCATAACAAATATAAGGGTAAAATGCAAATGTTGAATGCCAAAAAAAATGAATAAAAGATTGAGTTTTAACCTTTAAAGTTTCCTTACAAAATAAAGGCAAACCACAAATTAAGAGTATCAAAGAATAAGATAATCTTTGATACAGGAGGTTGAACCAAAATGAGAAGAAGAATACATAGAAAAGAAAAAACACAAAAGAAAATAATTATAACTTTATCAATTGTTTTAATATTATTTTTAACAGTTGGATATGCCGCTTTCCAATCTAATATAACATTAAAAGCTAAAGGAAACGTAAAAGAAAAAATTATTTCAATTAGTGATTTAATCAAAACCGTGGTAACTTCTGGAGATGGATTATATG
>CAVDHX010000080.1:0-13415 GCA_963609095.1 Sphaerochaetaceae bacterium
TTCTTTCGTACTAAATTTAACTTCTATGTCATTTTCTAGCATTAGATTTACCTCCTGTAAAATCTATGTCAAAACTTTTGAACTTATTCATTAGCACCATCTGTTTTAATTATCTCTTTTTGTAGAGAATTATCTTTTTCCAACGGATTTTTCAAATGAATTTCAATAGTATATTTAGTATTGTTACCATTATCAATTTCTAAATGATATACTTCTTTATTTATTTTTCCTTTTAAAAATATTGATTCCTTTGTACTTAAAGGTTCTTTTAATTCAAAACTAGCAAATGTGCGATTATTATTTTCTTTAAACTCAAATAATTTAATTTTACCTTTTAATAACTCATTAACGACATTAACAATATTATTTAACTTATTAATCTCTTCAGTCTTAAACTTATCATAAAATGAAAGCTCTTCTTTATTTATTTCTTTGTTATTTCTATTTCTATATAATCTATCATATTTTGTTTGTATATTCTCAACTGTAAAATATGTATAACTTAAATCTTCCAGTGGAGTTATTTTTCTTTTTAATTCACCACTTGAATAACAAGATAATTTTTTATATATGACAGTATCTCTAAATATTGGATAACCTATATTTGGAAATATAATGGTTTTGTAATGCAAGTTTTTAACTTCATCTGGTGTTAATAAATCACGACCTATTAAGGATGTTGATTTGTTGCCATTATAATTAGTTAAACTTACAGATTGACTTATAGAAGAAGATTCTAGGGTCATACGACCTAAACGCTTGCTTATTGCTTCTGCAGTTTCCATGGTGTTCGTTTTCAAGTAAGCCATCCCAGAATTATCAAGTATTATTTGTGCGACTTCTTTACCATAAACATTATCTAATTGACTTAAACTTTGAATAAACAAATGGTATCTAAGCCCTCTTGAACGGGCAACAGAAATTATTGATTCTATACTTGGCTCTACAAGTGGTGGACAATTAGAAAATTCATCACATATCCAGTCGATTTCAATAGGACATTTTTTATTTTCAGTAGAATTAGCAAGTTTTACTAGCTCTTTATATAGAAGTCCTAGAATGATAGTTACAAGGGTATAATAAATTTTATCTTCATCTGGAACTATAACAAATAGTGCTGATTGTTCTTTACCCAAAATGTCAAAATCAAAATCAGATTTACTGGTTACATTAGCAACATTAACATCATCAAATATTGCCATTTTCTCACTAAAAACACTAGTAATTGATTTATATGTATTTTCACTAGATGATAATATTGGTATTAAACTATCTTTAGATTTACTTCCATAAGGCTTTTGTTCTATATAAAATTTAAACTTTTTAGCATTTTTATCTTCCATAGTAGAATTTTGAAACTTACGAATAGATGTCATTGTTATTTGTTCTCTTTTTATTTTTCCGTCTTTATATTCTTCTAAAAAGAAACCAATTAAACCCTCTAATAGATTTTTAGCACTATTATTCCAAAAAGGATCTTTGCCTTGAGTTTTATCATAAGTAATCATTGATGCTAAAGAAGTTATTAATCTATTAGTTTCGGCATAACTAGATATAGATTTATTTTGATAATCAAGTTTTAACTCAACATTATCAGTTCCATTAATTAACTTGTCATACTTAATATAATTTTCATATTCACATATAACAGGTTCTAATATATTAATATGATTAGAAAGCTCTGGATGTCTAAAATCTATAGTTAAAACTTTATAACCTTTATCATGCAACATTTTAGAAGTTGTATGGTAAATTTCTCCTTTAGGATCGGTTACAAAAATGCTTCTTTTAACTTTAGCATTTGCAATAAAACTAATCATAGGAATAACTGCAGTTACACTTTTACCAGAGCCACTTGATCCTAAATAAACATAATGAGGAGTTTCTTTATCAAACCATACATGAGATATATTTTTATCATAATAAACAGGGAAACCAACTTCATTAATATTACTAATTTTTTCTTTTGTAAAATTCTTATTTATTTCATTAAATGTAGAAAATCTTGCAGAACCATACTCATTATTATTTTTAATTTTATGCTTTGCAATAATTGGCTCTATATAAATAAAGCATATTATAAAAATTATTAGTATAGTAAGTAAGATAATAAAGGATAAACTCATAGTCTATCCCTCACTAAATTACTTCTATAAATCATAATCCTCCATATCATTTAGTTCTTTTTCTGGATCATAATATAAATCTTCAAACATATTAATATCTATTTTAGATAAATCTAAATAAATTTCTTTATTACCATAATATTGTTTTAATTTTAGAATTGAATCATCCTTAAAACTAAATTCTTTAGACGAATTTAAAATTGTTTGCAAATCATCAAATTTTTCTTCAATATTATTCATATTCATAATCAACCTCTGACTCTTTTTGTAAGACTTCTTTTTTAGCAAGTTCTAATCCATGACTTAAAGTAGGACTATTAAAAACTTGCTCCCTAGTTAGTTCTAAGGCATTTAATGTTTCATCTAATTCATGAGTATAACTATACTCGTGATTTTCAAGTTCACTTACAAACATATCCTTAATATAACCATCACCAGTTTTATCTGCTTCGATTAAATTATTATGTTCTTTTCTAAGTTTATCCCACATATCATAATATTTTTTAACATCGGTTTTTCTTATAAAGCCACCTCCACCAATAAATACAACTTTATCTGTATCAGTAGGTTTTAAGCCTAATTCTTTCATGCATTGATTAAATTGCTCATCAGAAAAAGCAAATTTCATTGGAAAGTCATCAACAATTTTTTGATGTTTTTCCTTTATTTCATCATATTTATTATTCATTAATATCATCCTCCTTATTAACTTCTGATATTCTTTTTAATGCAATATCATAATACTTTTTATTAATTTCAAATCCTATAAATTTTCTATTTTCTAAAATACTAGCAACTGCTGTTGTACCACTACCAATAAAACAATCTAAAACAACATCGTTTTCTTTAGAACTATTTCTTATTAATTTTCTAATAAGTGGAAGTGGCTTTATTGTAGGATGTCCGTATTTTTGTTTATCCTTTATATTAAGAGTAGATAAATATATTGTTTTAGCATCCTCATAATTTTTAGGTTGACAAAAACCTTTTTTTCTAAAATATAAACAGTATTCTTTATCTCCTAAATATTTATTACTATAAAGGGGCATAGGATTCGTTTTACCCCAAATAATAATTTCTAATTTACAATCAAGTTGTTCAATAAAATATTTTATATACATAGGTATTTGTCTACCATTGCACCATATATAAATATTTATATTTTTCATAACTCTAATTAACTCATCAAGAATAGAAATATCAAATCCGTCAGTTAAATTATTGTCTATTAATTCTTTTTCTAAATTTTTAACATCTTTAGCAACTCTTGAGTCACCAGTTTTTCCACCTTTAGTACAAATATCATAAGGTGGATCGATAATTACTAGATCAATAGAGTTATCTGGTATTTTTTTAATACCTAATAGACAATCTTCATTATATATTTTATTCGTTTCTATCAATTATTTCCTCTCATATAAAAAGGTAGGAAATATATCCCACCTCTTCCTTAGCATACTATTGTATTCTATATTAAATGCCTTACAAAGTCTATATAAGAATACACTACTTACATATTTAATTTTATCATTTTCTATATTACTTAAAGTAGACATAGAAATATCAGTCATTTTAGATAACTTTTTTAGAGTTAAATTATTTTTTATTCTTTCTTCTTTAATTATTTTTCCAATTTTATTCAATAACATTCCTCCTTTACTATTAAGTTTTGGTATAAAAAAAGACAGTTATAAACTATCTCATCATTAACTACTCATACATTTTATCAAATGATTCACAAACTATATTAAGAATATCTTTAAAATAAACTATAAAATCATCTTCAAACTTTATAAATTCATTTACGCTATCAATTCTTTTGATAATCCCCTCTTTTATAACATATTTTCCACCACTCTTTTTAGCATCAGTAACAAAATATGTAACAGTAACTGAACATTTTTCATCTAAGTTTTCATTCAAGAAATTTAATTTATTATTAAGCTTTTCTCTTAATCCTTCATCAATTTCTATTTTGTTATCCGTTAGTCTAGCCGTTTCTTTTACTTGTTCATCATAACCAACAAGAGCTGCAAAAGGAGCAAATTGGGATGCTCTAGATTCCATACTTTGCTTTGGATGTTTTGACATAGGTCTTGTTAAATTTATAATATCATCATAATTGCTCATCCTTTATGACCTCCTACTTCTTCATTTCTTGTCTTTGCAGTTGCTCCATCTACATAATTCATGCCTTTTAAAATTGCATTTTTTCCATATTTCTTTTTAATATCAAGCATTGCTCTTTGAATTTTTCTTTCGGCAACCTCATTTTTTTTATTTTCTTCTTTTTTCTTATTTTTTACTTCGTAATCAGAAAATAAATCTAATTGGTCAAACGTTGGCTTTTTCTCTTTTAAATCTTCTTTTACTAAATTACATGCCGTAATATTAACTCTTCTAATTAAAAGTATAGGATTAACAATTTTATTATACAATTTAATTACTTCATTCATCATTGTTGATGATGAAGAAGTCATATGATCTATATTTGCTGTTCCATGAGAATGCTTAGGTATTCTTCTTCCATAAAAATCTAGTGCTATTTCCCCTTTATACCTAGAAGATATATATGGATTAGTTAAATTATCAATATCATATCCAATAGTTAAAACAACCTGATTAGTTACTAATTGCTTTTCAACCAGCTGTAATGACAAATTATCAACCATTTCCCTCACTATTAAACTAGCCTTATCGTAAGTATAAGGACAATGCAAAACTTGACCTTCACTAATACTATTTGTTTTTGGTTTATAATTTTTTGCTTCTTCAATTGTACAAGGCTCATATCCCCATGCATGATCAATTAAAAATTCTGCATTAACTCCAAAAAGTTTAAATAATAAATCTTCATTTTTAAGTGACATATTTGCAACATCACCCATGGTGTACATATTATTTGCTTCTAACTTTTTTGCATAACCTTTACCTACTCTCCAAAAATCTGTTATTGGTTTATGATTCCATAATAACTTTTTATAAGAATCCTCATCAAGACGAGCCATCCTTACTCCAAATTCGTTAGGTTTCATTTTCTTTGCAGTTATATCCATTGCAACCTTTGCTAAATACATATTACTCCCAATACCAGCTGTTGCGGTAATGCCAGTTGTATTATATACATCTTTAATCATTTTAATAACCAATTCTTCTGGTGTTATATTATAGAAATTAAGATAATTAGTAATATCACAAAACACCTCATCAATGGAATATACCAAAATATCTTCTGGGGCAATATATTTCAGATAAGTATTATAAATGTCAGTACTATACTTCATATATAATTTCATTCTAGGTATAGCACATATAAAATCAAGTTCAAGTTGTTTATTCCTTAAAAGTTCACTATTAATATAAGATTTTCCTTTAAAAGGTTGATAATTATTTTCTTTTCTTCTTTGGTAGTTAACTTCCTTTATTTTTTTCTTGGCTTCAAATAATCGACATCTTCCTCCTAACCCATAAGATTTTAATGATGGTGTAACAGCAAGACAAATAGTTTTATCAGTTCTAGATTCATCTGCAACAACTAAATTAGTATCTAGTGGATCCAACCCTCTTTCTTTACATTCAACCGAAGCATAAAAACTTTTCAAATCTATGCACATATAAACTTTATCCATTATTTCACCTTCTAACATATTTATGATATTATATCATGAAATTTTAGAATTAATTTTATCAAGAAAAAATTTTACAATAAAAAACACTTATTATAAGTGCCTTTCAAATTCATATTCAATTTTATACTCACAGCTTATGAAATCATTTTTTTTTATTCTTCTTCAATGCCTGCAGGTTCTCTAAGTTTTCCTATATATTCAAGCATTGTTCTCTTTACCTCGTTTGGTAAACTTGAATTACCAGTTAATAAATATTCATTAGCAAGAATTATACTAAGAATTCCCTCATATACATTGTATTTTCTCTTAATAATTTTTTTCAAATTCCTCACCTCATAAAAATTTGTATTAAAAAAATAGTCCTCTACTAGCGACTATTCGGAACTTTTTTTACTACAATATTCAAGAAAATCAGTGCATACATGTAGTAAAGTAAAATGGTTCAATGTAGTAAACATTATTTACTACATTTAAATGATAACATTATTATTAAAAATATGCAATTACTTTGTATAGTCATTTGATATAAAAAGTTTAGAAAACTCTTTTTGAGCCTCATCCATTTCATCATTTATACTTTTAATGGCATTTTCGATTTCTCGTTTATTTCTAAATTTTTGTTTTGAATTAGTGTTAATAAAGTAAGTTTTTAATATATCTTTTCTTTTTTGTTTCTTATTATCAAGATAGTGCTTTAATATTATTTCTTGAATGATATCATTTTCTTTTATCTTGGCAATATTTTTGGACTCTTTTTTATAATTATAATTAGCATAATTAACAATAGCATTATAAATATAATTATCTATATACTTATTTTTGCAATCAGTTAAAGTAGTATCAACAGCAATATCTTTAATATTATTATCTTCATTTATTTTATAAAAATAGTTATTTATTTTGTTAAGAGATTCTTTAAAATTACTATATTCCAATTTAAAATTACCATTATTCTTTGAAAATAAATAATTCTTTATATCTTTAGTAAGATTAATAATTTCTTTATCTTTAATTGAACCATACTTTATTTTAGAATCATTGTCATATCTTTCCTTATAAAGTAATTGTCCTAATCTTAATATTTTTTCTTCTAATATTAAATCTTTCTTATCTCTTAATAAGTAATTTTTTTCTTTAGGACTAAAGTATTTTTTTAATTCTTCAATATCTTTATTAGTTTCTTTTAATAATGGTATATATATTTTTTCTTTTTCAATCGTATGAATTACTTGTGCTTTTAAAAATTCTATTTCATTTTGTGATAATTCACCAGTTCTACGATAACCAACCTTATTTTTTGCATATTCATAGTTAGGTGCTTTTTCCATAAATGAAAAATGAAAATGAAGATTATCTGTATCAGTATGAAGTGCTAATTGATAAAACATTTTATTAGTATCTTTAAAACCACATTTTCTAAAAAACTTTGGTAATATATTTGTGGCTAATTCTTTTTCTAACTTATGAATATCAATATTTTCATTAAGATAATCATTATTAAAAGACAATACACCTTGCCAAAGATTAGAATCATCTAAATACTTAACTGCTAATTTTTTTCTTTTTTCAACCTCTTTTTTAGTAGCAAAAGTACCATCCTCGATAACAAGATTCATTGTATCTTCTTTTGTTAATTTGCCAATATAATAATCATACATAGACATAGCTCGTTTTTCTTCATTAGTATAGTAATCATACATTTTTTGAACTCTTTTAATACTTTTATTATGATTTTTATATTTACTATCAGGGTTATTTAAAGCAAGAGTAAAGATAGAATTAAATATTACTTTAGGACTTTTAGTCATTTATATTAGTGTTCCTTAATTTTTTATTAAACTCTATTAAAGGTTTACTTTTCTTAGGATCGGTTAAATTATCAAAATTCATATCAGAATAAATCTGTTCTTCTAACGAATAAATAATATTTATCTTTTTAATTAGATAATCTAAACGAGATTCTAAAAAATTAATTCTATCTAAAATATCATTACTATTTAAAGCAGAAATAGAGAGAAAACAAACTGTTTCTGAAAAAGACAATCTATTTTTTTCTTTATAATCTAATATACGAGCATATTCTTCATTAGTAAAATATATATGCTTATCTATTTTCATCTAATTTAATTTCCTTTAACCTTTTTAAAACGAAATCCATTAGTTGCATTTTCATAGTATCATAATGTACTTTATTATTTTTTTCATAAGTAATACTTTGATAATATTCATCTTCTGGTAAAAAATATCTTATGCCAAACTTTTTATAATTATCCATCCATTCTTTAATTCTTCGCTGTGGTAGTTTTTTATGAACTATATTAATATCAATTCCTCCACGAGCAAATATTTCTCTTGCAGAGAGTTCTGGTAAATCATGTTTCATGACAATAGTCCATAACTTAAATAATGGATCATATTCAATCTCTCTTTTATATTTAACACTTCTAACAAAAATAGAATTATTTAGTTTATTAATTTCTTCATCAGTATATAAACGAACTTTCATTAATTATAACTCCTGTTCTTTATCATAATTTTTTAAATACTTATTTATATCATCATTAAAAGTATCATCATCTAATATATCACTTGCTATGTCTTTAATATCTTCAAAGTCTAATTCTATATTATTTCTTTTAGCAATTTCATAAACTATTTTTTCTGTTTGCGTTAATAAGTATCCCCAATAAAAGACCATATTAAAATCAATATCATCATTATTTTTTTCGACTACTAAATCAGCAACACATTCGCTTCTTTCAATATCATCTTTAATATCATCTAAATTTTCTTTTATATATTTTTTTGATTTTTCATCATATTCTTCTAAGTATGAATTTAAAGAAACAATGTAGTTAAAACTACTAGTCTTATCCATTCCATAATTTATCATATCATTTGCAATTAATTTATTTATTGTTAATTTCATTATCATAACCTCCTTGTTTAATCATTTCTAAATATCCCATTTCTAAAAGTTGTATCATCATTTTTGATGTATAAACTTTATAATGTTTAGCCATTAAATTTATTCTATTAAATAAATCTATTGGCAACCAAAAATCAAATCTTCTCATAAGACCTCCAATCTATAAATAGGATGAAAACACCTTAAAATATAAGATATAGAAAAAAGCAGGATAAGAAACTTACACATTAACACTAAACATTTCCTTATTTTATAAGGATTTAATGTTGTGTAAGACTTATTTCGTACTTACGAAATTCATCCTACTTCGTAGGCTCATCTAAAGGATGATATTAAATATTTTCTATATTCTTTAAGGTGTTTTTGTTTTGTGTTTTCATCCTAAAATTTCATTTTCTTTAATTTTTATAGGATGGTAAGTTAGAATCTGGTAATTTAAAGTCTGGAGAATAATTAGAATTTTCATAGGTAAAATCCACCAAACTCATACCATCAATAACTTGTCCATCTAGTGAAACTTGATAATGTAAATGGTTACCAGTAGAATAACCAGTTGTACCAACTCCTGCAATTTGTTGTCCTTTAGTTACTTGCTGTCCCTCATTAACTTTTGAACTGTTAGGAAATAAATGTCCATACAAAACCGTATATTTTTTATCACCAACTTCACAACTAAGTTTAATAATATTTCCACCTTGTTTGTCATTAGTATCTATTGAATTACTAGAGTACGGAAAAGAAACTTTTTCTATTGTTCCATCACAGGTTGAATAAACTGGACTTTGAGCTGGCGATGCAATATCCCAAGCCTTATGAACATTTGCTTTACCATAAACAACTCTTTCTTCCATAAAAAAACTAGTTATAGTTGAACTAGCAAAATTTATTGGTGGAGCAAACGGTTTGGCTTGTTCTTCATCGATTTGCCCACTAGTAGAAATATTATTACTTTTACAAACATCTAAAACTTTATATTTTGATAATTCACAAACTTGACTAATTGGAATTAACTTTTTAGATTCTTTATCTAAATTATCATTATATATTTCATCAAAAGAAAGTGAATTGTCAGCCAGATAGAAATATAAAATTCTTTCTAAAGATACATAACCACTTTTTGACTTAATATACTTATTAGCAACTGTTCTATATTGTTCTGCATACTCACTATTATTTTCTATATAACCATCAGTAATATTAGCACCAAAGAAATCCATTATCATTAATACTGGTACTAATATAATTAAAAATAAAATTATAATACCAGCAGTAGAAGAAAGAAGAAGTTTAATTATTTTTTTCATTATAAATCAACTTCTTTTGTTTCTTCTTTTTCTAATACTTTTAAATGTTGGTTAAGTTTATTAATTAGATTAAATGCTTGTTTAAATAAATCAGCCATATTCTTATCAGACAAATCTTTTTCAGTAGCCATTATATTAATATCATTACTTAACCAATCAATCATATTACTTGTATCTTTACTCGTTAGTAAATTGTGTTTCATATCATTAAAAGCATCTTCATCATTTGAATAGATGTCTTTATATTCGTAAGGATCAAAATCTCTAGCATAATTCATTAATTCAACTGCTAACTCATCTTCATAAGTATATGGTTTGGCTGGAGCATCTATATAATTTTTTTCTAGTAAATAATCTTCTAGTGGAACTAAATTAATTTCTTTATTATTTTCAGCAATATACCATTTATCATTTTCATAAAGATATAAATAATTTTGATCTGAGTTTTTAAAATAATCTATTAAATCATCTTTATCATTAAATACATTAAAATGTAAATCTTCACCACGATCACGATGATAAGCAACAGTAACATCATCTTGTCTATCATTAAAAGTATGTGTTTTAGTTGTATCTGGTAAAACATTTTCTCCTAAAAATGAAATATCTCCTAAACTCATTAAAAGTTTAATCTTCATTGGATCGCTATAATGATAATAAAGTATGACACCATTATATTCTGGATAACCATCACAATGACAATAAATAGATTTATAAGTATTATCTTTTTGTTTTATTGCAATTCTTGATCTTGTACTCAATATATCAACCTCCTAACTTTCTCCCATCATTTCTCGTTCTAATTCAGTAGCACGAATCCAAACTCTAAGTCTATTTTTATTATCAACATTAAGTAAAAATTCTCCTCGTTTAGCTGACAATAAAAAGGCTTTTTGAGTATCAGTTAATGGGTTATTTTTAAATAACTCTAGATATGCCAATAAATCATCTTCTTTTAACATACCAATCATAGTGTACTGACAATTATTAAAAATTGCAGTTGCGTGTCTTAACACACTAGCATTTCCAACAAAATCCTTAACACTCTGGGTACTCACTATTAGATTAGTAGAATACTTACGAACTCTTCTAGCAAGTTGTCCAAAGTTTTTTAATACCTCATTATTCTTTTCATCTATAAATAAGTGAAATTCATCAACCACAATACTAATATGTTTTTTCTTTTTATCTAATTTTTCATTTTGAATTTTATTAGCAACGATACTATTATTTAGGTAAGTAAGTAAATTTAATGTTTGCGTATTAATTAATCTTTGATTTCCACTATATAATAATTCCTGTAAATTGAAAGCAATTAAATCGTTTGATAAATCAATATTTGTATGACCATCAAAAAGATAAGAATCAGTACCAGTTAAGAATCTTGATACTAAGATTTCTAATTGGTCGATTAGTTTCTTTTTCTCATTGCTTTCTATTTGTTTTTTATAAACTGGTAAATATTCATATAGTTCACTAAATATTGGATAATCGCTTGGACTTAAACTTTGCAAAGTATTAATTGAAGTATTTTTAAATATTCCTTTAGTGTTATATAAAGACTCCACTACTGACAAAAGCATAACTAATTCTTTTTCGGTAATATCTTCAAAAGCTGTTTTGAAAAAAGCCTCTAGAAAACCTAAATGTTTTGCTAAAGGACAATCTGTTTCTTTTGTTTCCTTATCTTCATCATCACTAGGAATATATCTTATTTGAAGTGGATTAATGATACCACCCTTTTTAGAGTAGAGATCAATATATTCACCACCATTTGAAGTAACTAGATTCTTATATTCGTTTTCTGCATCGAGAATGAAAATTTTTGTTCCTCGAGCATATTCGTTAATAATCATTTTCTTCATAGTAAAACTTTTACCACCACCAGTTGATGATACGATAGCAATATTATGAGAAGTTCTTTGATTGTTAATTACAAAAGGATCAAAAAATATTGGAAGTGAGGTATGTAAATCAACTCCTAACATATAACCACTAGAATCATTAAAATATGTTTTAGTAAATGGAAAACCAGCACTTAAAGTTAGTGTTGGTAAATAAATAGAATAATCATCTAAAGATATAGTAGTTAAATCATAATTTTGCCAACATTCCATTTGTCTTAATTTTGGTATATCTAACTTTATTTGGTATCTATCTACTAATCGTTTTAAATCTCTAAAAGTATTTTCTCTTTCTTTTTTAGTACCAGTAATTATCAAAGTTAAAGACACTTCTTTAATTTTTTCATCACCATTTTTAATTTCTACCATTAATTGTTGAAAGTTTTCCTTTTGAGTATCAAGTTCAGTAGCATCACTTAATTTCTTAGTTGTACTTCTATCAGATAGTAAGAACTGATATTGAGAATTAACCCAACGCACTAATTCATCTTGACTAATAGCATCTTTAATACTAATACAAGCCCTTACATCTGGAACATTAAATATTTCTTCAAAGAAAAGCTCATCTACAAATGGTGGAATATTTTTTATAGTTACCATTTGAATATCTTTATCATCCATCTTAAGCATATTAGTTTTTTCTTGGAGAGAGAGTGGAGATACTAAGGATGGTAAATCACTCCATATTAAATCATCTAATGCTTTGGGATTCATATATAAATTAGTCAAAAATTTATATATCTCTAATCTATTATCAATAACTTCCATATTAATTCTAGGAGTTATATTAGAAATGATTTCTTCAATTTCATCTAATTGTTTTTCCAAAATATTTAAGTCTTTAGCAATTACTACTAAGTAATAAACACTAGAGATAGTGAAGTGATTTTCTTCTAATTCTTCAATTAATCTTTTACTTTCATCAAGCAATTTTTCTTTTTGTGAATCATCTTTGTAATAATCTATTAATTCTTCTAAATTAATCTTATTATTATTTAGATTTATTTTTTGATCTAGTTTATAGCATTTAAGATTTAAGTTTCTTATTTGATATAAACTTTTTAGTGCATAAAAAAAATTATGTTTCTCTGATTTACTTGTTAATGACAAATCAATAGCCTTAACTTCAATCAAAGAAGCAACTTCTCCAGTTTTCAATTCTATTAAACCATCATCTGCAACAGACTTAACATTTGAAAAAGTTTGAGAGTTTTTAATTCTCCTTTTCATTTGTTTCTTTACTACAAACTTTGGTTGTTGTTTTTCAAGTTTCTTTTTTTCTTTTTCTAAAATTTTATCTTTATTTAATTTTTTATTCTCAGGGAATAACCCGATATTATCATCTCCGTTTCTATAAATAATTAATTAAAAAGAAAAGACCAACTATTAAGCTGATCTCATCGATAAATTGTAATTTGTAATTATTATTTACCTATTCTTGTTAAAAAACGTACTCCATATTCAATAACTAAAACAAATAGATAAAATCCTAGCCATATAGCTAAACTTATTAATTTTACATC
>CAVDHX010000081.1:0-23048 GCA_963609095.1 Sphaerochaetaceae bacterium
AAAATAACTCAAAAATATTTTCAGTTGAACCTTGTTAAAAGTCGAAATATGGTTTATACTTATATAGTACAAGAGCATATGAGGAGGATATTATGAAAAAACTTACAAAACATAAATTAGCTTTTTTAATCACATTAATAGGAGTTTTAACCAATGTTTTAGGGAGTGGTTATCTAATTTATTCTGTTTCAAAACTTAATAACATAGAAAACACTTTAAGATTAATAGGATCAATTGGTTTAGGGTTTATTGACTTTATATTAATTTTATTTGCAATAAGATATTTAAAAAAATATAAAAAAGGCCGTTTGAGTTTTATAATTATTTTAATGCTTTTAATCGGCACGGCTGGTATATTTGCTGGATATAATGTAGATAAAGTCTATGGGACTTTAGTTAAAGTAAGTGATACTTCTGGCTATACAACATACTCATCAAGCCTAGTCACATTGAATACAAATAAAGCTAAAACAATTAAAGATATTGGTAATAAAACATTAGGAATTTTAGACGATAAAACAAGTTATGAAGGATATATAATACCTAAAGAAATTATAAAAAACCAAAAACTATCTAACGATACTAAAAAATACGATAGTTACATTGCTTTAATTGATGCACTTTTAAATGGTGAGATTGATTATGTCTTTTTACCAACAAATTACTCAGTAATGTTCGGCAGTATGGATGGATATACCGACATTAAAGATAAAACAAAAATATTATTAACCGAAAAAAAACAAGTAAAAGAAAAGAAAACTAATACAAAAACCTCATCAACAATTACAGAACCATTTACAATCTTATTAATGGGTGTTGACTCAGAAGCAGAAGGTATTAAAGGTAGTTCATTTAATGGTGATTCATTAATGCTTATAACATTTAATCCAAAAACCTTAAGTACAACAATCTTAAGTATACCAAGAGACTCATATGTACCAATTGCTTGTTTTACTAATCAAAGAAAAAATAAAATCACACATGCCGCTTGGAAAGGCGAAGAATGCATGATTAATACTATTCAAAACTTTCTTGATGTAAAAATTGACTATTATGTAAAAATTAACTTTAAAGGAGTTGTATCATTAGTCGATAACTTAGGTGGAGTAGAGATAGGTGTACCATACAGCTTGTGTGAACAAAATAGTAATCGTGAATGGGGTTCTAATACAATATATATTGAAAAAGGTAAACAAACTTTAAATGGTGAACAAGCCTTAGCATATTCACGTAACCGTCATCCAAATCCAACTATGTGCTCATCTAAATGGACAAATTATACATCAAACGATTTCATTCGTGGCCAGCACCAGCAAGAAGTTGTAGCCGCACTTTTAAACAAATTTAAAGATGTAAAAGATTTAAATACAATTTATAAATTACTTGATACAATAAGTAATAATATGACAACAAACATGAGTACAGATCAAATCTTATCACTTTATAATGTCTTCAAAGATGTTGCTGCTAAAAGTACAGACATGAGTGATATGTCAGATGTATTAGGAATGCAAAGACTTTATTTGAGTGGATATAGTGCTAGAATAATAGACTATGGTGGTACAAACTTATCACTTTATAATTATGTTTTATATGATGAAAGTATCAAAGCTGTAAGTAATGCAATGAAAGAAAATTTAGGACAGAAGAAGACAAAAACAGTTAAATCATTTAGCTTTGATGTGAACACTCCATACGAACAAACAATAATTGGAAAAATGGACTCAGGTACACAATCGTTAGTACAACTACCAAGTTTCGTTGGAAAATCCGTAAGCTATGCCCAAAGCTTTTGCTCACAAAACGGAATAAAAGTAACTATTAATGGTGGTTCAGGAAATATCATCAGTCAAAGTGTTCAAGCAGGAGCAAATGTCGAAGATGTAAAATCAATTGTATTAACCGCAGGTGGTAGTTCATCATCAAAAACTTCATCATCTTCGTCTTCTTCAACATCATCAAATTCAAATAGTTCTTCAAGTGCTTCGGATAAAACCGATACAAATGAAGAGAAGGAAGAAATACCAAATACTGAAAAGAAAGAAGATAGTCAACCAGATACTACCGAAAGTAGTGAATAAAGCCTAATTAGGCTTTTTCTTTTATATAAAATATGATAAACTTATTATGAGAAAAGAGGAAGAAATATGACAAAAGAAGAGTATGCAGACTTATTATTAAAGACAAACCATGATTACAAATATTACGAAAATTTATATAAAAAAAGAGATCTAAATGAAAATGCAATGGTAACAAGATATGCTCCAAGTCCAACTGGATTAATTCACTTAGGCGCACTATATGCATCATTTATTTCTCAAAAGCTAGCAAATCAATCAAATGGTGTGTTCTTTTTAAGAATTGAAGACACAGACCAAAAAAGAAGTATAGAAAATGGAATTAAAAAAATAATAGAAGATTTAGAAAAATTTGATATTACCTTTGATGAAGGAGTTACTTTAAATGGCAATAAAGGAAATTATGGACCATATGTACAAAGCGAAAGAAAAGATATTTATAAAGCATTCGCAAAAAAATTAATCATTGAAGATAAAGCTTATCCATGCTTTTGCAAAGAAGAAAATTTAAAAGAAGACAGAGAAAGACAAGAAAAGCATAAAGAAAGAATTGGTTATTATGGTTTTTATGCAAGATGTAGAAATTTAACCCAAGACCAAGTGCTAGAAAAAATAAATAATGGTGAAAAATATATTATTCGTTTAAAATCAAAAGGTAATTTTAACCATAGATTTAAATTTAAGGATGAAATTAAAGGAAAAATGGAATTACCAGAAAATGATCAAGATATAGTTATAATTAAATCAGATGGGCTTCCAACTTATCATTTTGCCCATGCTGTTGATGATCATCTAATGGGAACAACTCATGTCATAAGAGGAGATGAATGGCTCTCATCAGTACCAGTCCATGTTCAATTATTTGAATATTTAGGATTTAATTTACCTAAATTCGCTCATATTGCACCAATAATGATTGAAGACGGTGGCGTAAAAAGAAAATTAAGTAAAAGAAAAGATCCATGGGCAGCCATTAGCTATTACCATGAAAAAGGTATACCAAACAAAGCAGTTATGCTTTATTTAGAAACAATAGCAAATTCAAACTTTGAAATGTGGTTAAATCAAAATAAAGACAAAGATGCATCTGAATTTACATTAGATTTCAAAAAAATGCCAGTAGGTGGGACACTGTTTGATTATGAAAAACTAATGAACATTTCTAAAAATTATATTAGTACACTAACCGCACAAAAAGTTTATGACATGGCACTAAATCATTCAAAAACATACGATAAAGAATTTTCTTCATTACTTGAAAAATATAAAGATTATTCAATAAACATTTTTAATATTGAAAGGCAACAAAAAAAGCCAAGAAAAGATATTGGATACTTTAGTGATGTTAAAAATCAGATTTGGTATATGTATGATGAATTATTTAAACCAGATAACTATGAATGGCAAAAAATAACAAATAAAGAAGAAATTAAAAATGTTTTAAGTACTTATTTAAATGAATTTTATAGTGAAAAAGATGACAAAGATACATGGTTTAATAACATGAAAAAAGCAGCTATAAAATGTGGATATGCTGGTGAAATGAAAGAATATAAAGAAAGTCCTGATAATTATAAGGGAAGTATTGCTGATTTTAGTACAGTTATTAGAGTAAGCATTACAAGCAAATGTAATACTCCAGATTTATATGAAATTATGAAACTACTTGGAATTGAAAGAATTAATCAAAGAATAAAAATGATCTAAAAAATCATTTTTAATTTTAATTTTTTAGCACTCACACTTGACAAGTGCTAAAAATAGTGGTATAACATAATTGTAAAAGAAAGAAGGAATGAATATGAGAATGTTACCAAGAAATTTTGATTTTGATAATATGTTTGATGCTTTTTCAGATGCAGGTGCAATGAAATGCGATATTTATGAAAAGGATGGTAATTACTTTTTAGAAGCAGATTTACCAGGAATGAAGAAAAGTGATATAAACGTTGATTATGAAAATGGTTATATAACAATTAAGGCTGAAAAAAATGAAGAAACAAAAGATGAAGAAAAAAATTTTATTCGTCAAGAAAGATTTTATGGCTCTGTCGAACGTAAATTTTACGTTGGAGATATAGATGAAAGTAAAATTGAAGCTGAATTTGACAAAGGCGTTTTAAAATTGAACTTTCCAAAAGAAACTGCTGAAAAAACATCAAAATCAATAGAAATAAAATAAATGGTTTATAAAGCCATTTATTTTATTTTAACTATTAGAAAAAATGATTGAAAAAAATTCAGTTTATTGGATAGAAATTGATAAACTTGTGTTTGTTTGATAAAATTATGTTGACAATAATGTTATAATAATTCTTAAAGGAGCGGTTTAAATGGATGAAATAATAATTAAAGGAGCACGAGAAAATAATTTAAAAAATGTAAGTATTACATTACCTAAAAACAAATTAATTGTAATGACCGGCGTCTCAGGCAGTGGTAAAAGTTCATTAGCTTTTGATACTATATATGCCGAAGGACAAAGAAGATACATTGAAAGTTTAAGTGCATATGCTAGACAGTTTTTAGGCGGTTCAGAAAAGCCTGATGTTGATAGTATTGATGGCTTATCGCCTGCAATTAGTATTGATCAAAAAACAACTAATAAAAATCCAAGAAGTACAGTTGGAACAGTGACTGAAATATATGATTATCTAAGATTATTATTTGCTAGAATTGGTGTGCCATATTGTCCTAAACATCATATACCAATAACTAGTCAAAGCATAGAAGAAATGGTAAATGATGTTTTAAACTTAGAAGAAAAAACTAAAATAAGAGTTTTAAGCCCAGTTGTTTCTTTAGAAAAAGGGACACATAAAGACTTACTTTTAAATTTAAGAAAAGATGGCTATGTTAGAGTTATCATTGATAATGAAGAATATGATTTATCTGAAGACATTAGTTTAGATAAAAATAAAAAACATATAATTGAAGTTGTTATTGATAGATTAGTAATAAAAGAAGATATAAGAAGTAGATTATATGAAAGTATGGAAACTGCATGTAAATTAGGAAATGGCAAAGTATTAATTGATGTTATTGGTGGCGAAAAAATGTTATTAAGTGAAACATACGCATGTCCAGAATGTGACTTTTCTTTACCTGAATTAGAACCTAGGATGTTTTCATTTAATGCTCCATGGGGTGCATGTCCAGAATGTAAAGGATTAGGAGTTAAATACAAAATAGATGAAGACTTAATTATTCCTAATAAAGACTTAAGTATTAATGGTGGTGCAATTGCATCGATGAATACTTCTGATGAAAACAATATAACATATACAAACCTTCAAACTGCATGTATACATCATAATATTGATATGGACATTCCTGTTAAAAACTTATCAAGAAAACAGTTAGATATTATCTTATATGGTTCAAATGAATTACTTACTTTTAACTATACTTCTAAAGCAGGTAATAAAAGAACAACCAAAGGATTTTTTGAAGGAATTATTACTAATTTAGAAAGAAGATATATGGAAACAAAAAGCACTTGGATTAGGGCTTGGATTGAAAATTATATGACAGAGCTTAAATGTCCTAAATGTCATGGCGCACGATTAAACGATAGTGTTTTATCAGTTTTAATTAATAATAAAAATATTTATGAGGTTACTAAATTAAGTATAAAAGATTTATATGATTTTTTAAATAATTTAAAATTATCAGAAGAAAAAAAAGAAATATCAAAATTAATTATTAAAGAAATTTCATCAAGACTTTCATTTTTAATTAATGTTGGGTTAGAATATTTAACTTTAGATAGGGAAGCTAAAACATTATCTGGTGGTGAAGCACAACGTATTAGATTAGCCACACAAATAGGCTCACAATTAACAGGCGTTTTATATGTTTTAGATGAACCTTCTATTGGTCTGCACCAAAGAGATAATCAAAGATTAATTAATTCACTTTTAAAAATGCGTGATTTAGGTAATACTTTAATTGTTGTTGAACATGATACTGATACAATGCTTCAAGCTGATTACTTAGTGGATATTGGTCCTAAAGCAGGAGTTCATGGGGGAAATATAGTTGCTAAAGGAACACCAAAAGAAGTAATGGCAAATGAAGATAGTTTAACTGGAAAATATCTAACAGGTAAATTAAAAATAGAAGTTCCTAGTAAAAGAAGAAAAGGTAATAAAAAATATTTAGAAATTGTTGGAGCTAAAGAAAATAATTTAAAAAATATTAAAGTTAAATTTCCACTTGGAAAATTTATATGTGTAACTGGTGTATCTGGTTCTGGCAAATCAACTTTAGTAAATGATATTTTGTATAAAGCCGTTTCTAATAATTTATATAAATCAAAAGAAAAACCAGGTTTATATAAAACTATAAAAGGTCTTGAAAATATTGACAAAATTATTGATATATCACAAACACCAATTGGAAGAACTCCACGTAGTAATCCTGCAACTTATACATCTGTATTTGATGATATTAGGGATATTTTCACTGAAACAAAAGAAGCAAAGATGAGAGGCTATGATAAAGGTAGATTTTCATTTAATGTTAAAGGTGGAAGATGTGAAGCTTGTTGGGGAGATGGCGTTAAAAAAATAGAAATGCATTTTTTACCTGATGTATATGTACCTTGTGAAGTATGTCATGGAACTCGTTATAACAGTGAAACATTACAAATAAAATATAAAGGGAAAAGTATTTATGATGTATTAGAAATGACTGTTGATGAGGCATTAGAATTTTTTGAAAACGTTCCTAAAATTAAAAATAAGCTACAAATGCTTTCAGATGTTGGACTTTCATATATTAAACTAGGGCAACCTGCACCAACATTATCAGGAGGTGAGGCTGCTAGAATAAAACTTGCTAAAGAATTACAAAAAAAGCCAACTGGCAAAAGCTTATTTATTTTAGATGAACCAACCACTGGTCTTCATAGTGATGATATTAAAAAATTACTTGTTATATTGAATAAAATTGTTGATAATGGTGATACAGTACTTGTTATTGAACATAATTTAGATGTTATAAAGGTAGCTGATTATATTATTGATCTTGGACCTGAAGGTGGTGATGATGGTGGTAATATTGTCGTTACGGGAACACCTGAGGAAGTTTGTGAATGCAAAGAAAGTTATACAGGTAAATTTTTAAAACCTTACTTAAAATAAAAAACGTTAAATTTTAACGTTTTTTTTAATATCCATAATTACTGGTAAAATGATTGGTTTTCTTCCAGTGTGCAAATTTATATAATTACTTAAACTATTTATTATCTCAGCTTTTACATCTGCATAATTTACGCCAGTTTTAATTTTACTATTAATTGCATCTTTTGCTAAGAATTCTAATTTTTTAAGTAAATCTAAATTATCATTTACTAAGACAAATCCTCTTGTAATAATATTTGGATTAGTTAGTAATTTTCCATTTTTTACATCAATATTTGAAATAACTACAACAATTCCATCATTTGCCATAATTTTTCTATCTTTCATAACTGCATTACTAACATCGCCGATACGATTTCCATCAACATATGTATCACCAGCAGGAATATGGCCTGCTTTTGTAATTATACCTTTTTTCATGGAAAGAACATCGCCATTACCTAAAACAAAAGTGTTTTCTTTAGGTATATCACATTCGACGGCAATATCTGCATGTCTTTTAAGCATTCTATATTCTCCGTGAAATGGCATAAAGTATTTTGGCTTTGCTAATCGTATCATCCATTTTAATTCTTCTTCATTAGCATGTCCGCTTGCATGTATGTCGCTTAATGATGTATTTGTATAAACGGTTATTCCTTTTAAGTATAATTTATTGATTGTTCTTGATATGCTTAAAGCATTTCCTGGTATAGCTGATGATGAAAATACAACAACATCATCACTTCTTAATTTTAGATGTCTGAATGTACCATTTGCTATTCTACTTAGTGCGGCAAGTGGTTCACCTTGAGTTCCTGTACATAATAGACAAATTTTATCAGATGGAAGATTATTTGCTTCATCTGGTGATATAAATATATCTTTATGTTTTATATACCCGCCTTCGATTGATATTTCAATATTGTTTTCCATACTTCTTCCGAAAACAGCAATTTTTCTTCCATGTCTTTTGCAAGTATCTACGATATGTTTTAGTCTATATATGTTAGATGCGAATGTTGCAATTATTATTCTACTTTGGTGTTTATTAAATAATTCTTCTAATGCGTCATCAACTTTTGATTCACTAGTACTTACACCTGAATTCATAGCATTTGTACTATCACTTAAAAGTAATGTTATTCCTTCTTGACCTAATTTGGCAATTTTTTGTATGTCGGCCATAGGACCAATTGGTGTTAAATCAAATTTAAAATCTCCAGTTGTTACAATAACACCGTCTGGTGTATGAATGCATATTCCATGTGAATCTGGAATAGAGTGGGTTGTTCTATAAAATTCTACCCACATATTTTTGAAATGATATACACTATCTTCATTGTAAATAAATAGATTATTATATTTTATTTTTCTATCTTCTAATTTTTTTCTAATTAAAGCAGCTGCCTGATTAGGTGCATAAATTGCGGGAATATTTATTTCAGAAAGTAAAAATGGAATTCCTCCAATATGATCTTCATGACCATGTGTGATAAATAATCCTTTAATTTTCTTTTCATTTTGTTTTAAAAATGTTACATCAGGGATAACATAATCAATTCCCATTAATTCACCACCTGGGAATATAACACCCGCATCGGTAATAATTATTTCATCGTTATGCATTACACAATACATATTTTTTCCAACTTCACCAAGTCCGCCTAAAGCAAAAATATAAGTTTCATTTTTGTTAAACTTCATTATTAACTCCTTTCTTATAAAGTTAAAACTGACTAATACATTATATCTTTTTTTTTATATTTTGACAAGTTAATTGTACCTTATATTGTTAAATTAAAAAGTGTGCTATAATGTATGAAAAGAGGGTATGGTTATGAATGAAGAGATTTTAAATAAACGTTTAGGATATGAGTTTGAAAATCAAGTTTACGATGTATTAGATGAAGCTATCGAATATACAAGAAAAAAACATCATTATAAAAAGCAAGATTTAGTAAAATTAGTAATGATGATATATAAAAAAGATTATAGTTTTATAAGTGGTGTTAATGGCTATAGGCAACAGTTTGAATTATTAGATGATTATTTTTGTAGACAATATGGTTATAGTATCATTATGTTTGAGATGCTTAAATATATTTTAAAATTCAAAAATACTGAAAAATATAATGATATTATGAAAAAAATAGCTCAATTGGAAAGTTGTTTAAGGCATGGTAAAAAAGTTGAGGCGGAAGACTTGTCAATATTTTCTCTTCCCCTTAGTGAAAAACAATATAATAATTTGATGATGAAAATTGAAAATAACACAAGTTATAAATATGCTTTAGCTGTTGTTTATGATATGGTTAAAAATGATTGCTTTTAATTGACAAACGGTATAGAATGTGCTAGTATAACTGTCATATTTGAAAGGGGGAAATGGGGATGTATGTTGATGATGAGACTAACGGTACGACATTAAGATCTGTTTTCTTTAAGATAGTGTTATTAGTACTTGCTCTATTTGTTTTGATGATGTTATTTCCAACAAAAGGATTTGTTAAAAATTATGTTGATAGTAAAATTACATTAGCTGATAATTTTAATAGTAATTTATATGCTATGGAAGTGGCTGGAAGTGGTTATTTTACTTCTTCTAGATTACCTCAAAATGAAAATGATAAAGTTAAATTAACATTAGGTGATATGTATAATAAAAAAATGCTTGTTAAATTTAGTGATAGTAATAATAATCAATGTAATTTAACAAAATCTTATATTGAAGTTACTAGAGAAAAAGATGAATATACTATGAAGGTTAATTTATCTTGTTCTGATAAAACCGATTATATTATGCTTCATATGGGGCTTGATGGAACATCATTTCCCAGTACCAGCACCGCAAGGTGCGAGTTCGTAAAAAATCTTGACGAGTCATGGGCATATGGAGAGTGGTCAGACTGGAGTACTAATAAAGTGGAAGAAAGTAGTACTAATCAAGTTGAAACAAAAGTAAGTAAGGTTAAAAGTGGAACTCAGAGAGTACAACATGTTGAGATTGTTACTGATAAGGCAATAAAAATGAATTATAATGGTAAGACTGTTTATGTTTGTGCGACTGGTTATAATAATGCTGGAACATATGATTCAATAGTTGATTGTAGAAAAACTGTTGTTAATTATGTTAATGAACCTATTTATAAAGAAGTTACTTATTATCGTTATAGGGAATTGACTGGAGAAAGTGATACTAAGTGGGCAAATTGCGATGATGAGAGTTTAATTAAACAAGGATATAAAAAAACAAAATGAATTTTTGTTAGTGGATTATGATATTCGTTTTATGTCAAATGTATAAAATGTCTGAAGATATGTAGATTAGTGTTGTAAAAGTATGTGAAAATCATTTGATATATAAAATGGTCAAAATTCTAATGTTTTTAATAACAGTAAATTATTTAGGCACGGATAAAATTAATGCAGCTTGTGCAAAAATACTTAATAAATTAAAAAGATACTAATGTTTATTTTATAATGACTAATGTTTAAATGTTTTTGTATAAAAACTTTTTTTTTACATATTTTTTATTAGGTGATGTTTGTGAAAAAAATATGTATTTTAATTTTATTATTATTGCCAATTTGTGTCTCAGCTGATGAAGATTTAAAGTTAGCAGAAAAAGCAAAAAGTGCTATTTTAATTGAGACATCAACTGGCAATATAATATTTGAAAAGAATTCCAATGAAAAATTAAATCCCGCATCTATGACTAAAATGATGAGCATGTTACTTATTATTGAGGCAATTGAAAATAATGTAATTAAATGGGATCAAGTAATTACAGTTAGTGAAAATGCATCTAAAATGGGTGGAAGTCAAATTTTGTTAGAAACAGGAGAAAAGATGACAGTTCGTGATTTATTTAAGGGTGTAGCGATTGCATCTGGTAATGATGCAGTAGTTGCTTTGGCTGAGGCTGTTGCTGGAAATGTTAATAATTTTGTTGAAATGATGAATAAAAAAGCGAAAGAATTAGGACTAAAAAATACAAATTTTAAAAATCCACATGGACTTGATACAGCTGATCATTATTCAAGTAGTAAAGATATGTCAATAATTGCTAAAGAGCTTGTTAAACACAAGGAAGTTTTAAAATATACTAGTGTTTATGAAACATATCTTAGAGAAAATACTAATCGAAAGATATGGCTTGTAAATACTAATAAATTAGTAAGATTTTATGATGGGGTTGATGGACTAAAAACAGGTTTTACGAATGGTGCTGGTTATTGTATGACTGCAACTGTTAAAAAAAATGGAATGCGTTTTGTTGCCGTTGTAATGGGGGAAGAAACAAGCAAAATACGTAATAAAGAAGTTAGTGAAATGTTTGATTATGCATTTGCTCAATATAAAATTATTAATCTATTAAAAAATAAAAATATAATTGGTCAATATAGGGTAGAAAATGGTAAAAATGAATATGTAGATATTATTCCTAATGAATCTGCATTAATTTTACGAAAAAAAAGTGAGAAAATTGGTATAATTGATTATGATATTAAAACAAATAAATTGAAAGCACCTTTAAAAAAGGGTAACATTGTTGGAAAACTTTATATTAAAGAAAATAATAAAATTATTAAAAAAGTGAATTTAACTGTTAAAGAGCAAGTTTTAAAAGCTAATTTTTTCAATTTGTTTTTAAAAAATATTAAGAATATGATTACAGGTAATGTAAAATTAAACTAGTAGGGTAGTATGGTGTTAGGATAGATATTAGGACATGAAAATTTACACACTGCGATATAATATGAAACAATGTTAAAAAAAGAAGGTATTAAAGTAAGTCAAAAAAGAGTTGCAAGAAGGATGAAACATTTAAGATTAAGAAGTATTGTTGTAAAGAAATATAATCATGAAGGTAATTCTAAAACAGATAATGCAAGAGAGTATCCAAATTTTTTAGAACAAGACCTTTTCGCTGAAAAACCTAGTAATAAATGAGTTGGAGATATTACTTATATTTATACAAAAGAAACAGGATGGACATATTTAGCAATAGTAATGGATTTATTTGATTTGAAAGTTGTTGGATGGAATTATGGACTTAATATGACAGATGATTTGGTAATTGATGTATTTAAAAAAGCACTAATTAATAGAGACTTAAACGAAGATGGAATATTTCATTCGGATAGAGAAAGTCAGTTATACATCAAATGATAACGTGTCCTAAAACTTGACATAACTCCATTTTACATTAAAATTGTTGTAGTGGTTTCCTTTAATTAAAATTCTTCTTGATAATATTTCTCTAGAAATGGTAGTGCGCGATTTACCTATGATTTCACCAATTTTTCTTAAACTATTATTTCCATTAAAATTACTTTCTATAATTATTCTTTGACTTAAATTTAAATGTTTCCCCATTTTAAAAATCTCTTTCCATATAAATGGGTAAAACAGCAATGTCTATTATATAATTTTTTATCAAAATCTCAAGTATGGTAATTGAAAGACTAAACACTTCAGTATTAATTATTGTGGTTCATTTAGAATTTCATTTGAATAATTGAAGTTATTAATGTTAAGGGTATTGCTAGCAATATGTAAATATGTTAGAATTAATATTGTTAGGAGGGATGCTTATGGAACAATATTTGCCAGATATTTATCAAAAAAGTATATATACAATTGATTATACAAAATTATTAAATAGGGGTATTAAATGTATTCTATTTGATTTAGATAACACCATAGTATCGCCTTATAATGCAGAGCCAACAAAGAAAACAAAGGATTTATTTACAAGTTTAAAACAGAAAGGATTTAAAATTTTTATTTTTACAAATAGTCCAAAAATAAGGTTAAAAGTATTTAAAAAATTTTTCGGTGTGAATGGTGTTGCTAATGCTCATAAACCTTTTACTGGTAAATTAAGAAAATTATTGAAAGAGTATGGTTATGCAGAAAATGAAGTCGCACTTGTTGGGGATCAGTTGATGACGGATATTAAAGTTGGAAACAAGGTAGGAATAACTACTATTTTAGTAACTCCAATTAGTAATAAAGATTTTATTATAACAAAAATAAATCGTTTTTTTGAAAGAAAAAAAATAGAAAAATTAAAATCACGTGATTTATTTTGGCCAGGAAGATATTATGATTAAATGCATTGGATGTGGTGCTGTATTACAAAACAATTATGAAAATGAAGAGGGCTTTACAACTGATTTAAATTATAGTTATTGTAAACGTTGTTTTGAAATAAAACATTATAATAAATATATTAAAGTTCCATTTAAGAATTATAATAAAGTCATTTCAGAAATTGATTTAAAAAATGATTTAATTTTATTGGTATCTGATTTTTTAAATTTGTATAATTTGGAAAATATTAATTTTAAAAGTCCTACTTTACTTGTTGTTACTAAAGCTGATTTAATTCCTAGAAATGTTAATAATTTATTAGATAAGATTAAAATTTCTGTTTTGGATAAGGTAATTGTATCAAGCAAAAATAATTTTAATTTTGATTTGCTTTATTCAAAAATTATTAAATATAAAAAAAGCAAAAATGTATATGTTGTTGGTTATACAAATGTTGGTAAATCTACTCTAATTAATAAAATATCAAAAAATTATGGTAAAGAAGAAGGAAAAATTACGGTAAGTAATTTACCATCAACGACTGTTGATTTAATTAATATTAAAATAAATGATGAACTTAATTTAATTGATACACCTGGTCTTCTTGATGCTGGAAGTTTAATGCTTAAGGTAGATAAAAAAGTACTTAATAAAATAATTCCAAAAATGGAAATAAGACCACTTGTTTATCAGATTAAATGTACTCAAAGTTTACTAATTGAGGATTTTGCTGAAATTAAATTTTTATCACAAACCAATATAGTGATTTATATGTCAAATGGTTTAAAATTTCAAAGAATATATAAAGACAGTAAAAACAATTTCAATAAATATAATTTAAATATTAAAAAAAATCAAAGGTTAATTATTAAAGGTTTGGGGTTTATTGAATTTAAAAAGGATTCAAATATTATTTTAGAACTAATTGCTGATGTTGGATATTTAATCAGTGATTAGTTCTTTTATTATTTAAATATTTATGCTAAAATTACAATAGGTGATAGTTATGTTGGGAATGATAATCGGTATTGAAGAGGATGTAGTTTTAATAAAGATAAGTGTTGAACTTGATAAAGTTCAAAATTTAATTAATCATTATGTTGTTATGGAAGATATAGATAAAATGATTGTTGGGGAGATTGTTGATTTAAAAAACGGCATTGCTTATGTAAATTTGATTGGCGAAATTATTGATAATAAGTTTATTTTTGGTGTTATTAGAAAGCCTTCTTTTGGTTCTAATGTAAAACTTATTTCAAAAGAAAAAATACCAATGATTATAAGTGTATCTGATTTTCAAGAGAAAAAAGATGTTTATATAGGTACAAGTCCTGTTTATTCTGGTGTTAAAATAGGATTTAATATTAATTCTTTTTTTGCAAATCATTTTGCAATATTTGGGTCAACTGGTTCTGGCAAGTCTTGGGGAGTTGCTAAACTTTTGCAGAGTATTTTTGAAAAAACTTCAACAGTTGCATATCGTGCAAGTATATTTATTTTTGATGCATATGGTGAATATCATAATGCGTTTAAAGATATTAGTAAGAAAGTACCTGAAGTTAGTTTTAAGGCTTATACAACCAATACAAAATTTAGTAACAATGAACTTTTAAAAATACCACTTTGGCTACTTTCAGTTGATGATATTGCTCTTTTGCTTGATGTAGAAGTGGCAACGCAATTGCCAATTATTGAGAAAGCTTTAAAATTAGTTGGACTTTTTGTAAAAAATGAAGATGAAGTAATAAAACAAAAAAATGATATTATTGCAAGAGTAATATTAGATATATTAGCTAGTGGTCATAATGCTGCTCAAATTCGTGATCAAATTTTTTCTGTTCTAGCAACATATAACACAAAGGATTTAAATTTAGAATCTCAAATTTATCAGCCTGGATACGTTAGAAGTTTAAAACAATGTTTAATTATTGATGCTTCTGGGAAAATAAGAGAAATTGAATTACTTACAAATTATATGCATACATTTTTAGATGATAATATTGTTTTATCTTTGCCTGATGGGTCATTTAAATATTCACTTAATGATTTAAAATTAGCTTTAGATTTTGCACTGCTTTCAGAGGGTGTTTTAAATAGTGATAGGGTATATGATCAAAGTAATGTATTAAAGGTTAGACTTCACAGTTTATTAAATAGTGATTATGCTAAATACTTTGATGTTGATAAATATGTTTCAAAAGATGAATATATTAAAGAATTATTAATGACATCTAATGGAAGAAAGGCACAAATAATTAATTTTAATATCAACTATGTTGATGACAGATTTGCTAAAATAATAACAAAGATATATTCTAAGTTATTGTTTGATTATGCTAAAAATTTAGAGAAAAGGGCATCACTTCCATTTCATATAATTTTGGAAGAAGCTCATAGGTATGTTCAAAATGATAATGATATAAAATTGCTTGGTTATAATATATTTGATAGAATTGCTAAGGAAGGAAGGAAATATGGAGTTTTATTGGGTCTTATTTCTCAAAGACCTTCTGATTTGTCTGAAACGTCTATTTCACAATGTAGTAATTTTTTGATTTTTAAAATGTTACATCCGAGAGACATTCAATATGTTAAAGATATGGTTCCTAATATTACAAATGAAGTTGTAAAGAAACTTAAAGTTTTGCAGTCGGGTAATTGTATAGGATTTGGTAGTGCTTTTAATGTTCCGGTAATTATTAAAATGGATAAACCTGTACCAGCTCCTTTTAGTAATAGCTGTGATGTATCATCAAACTGGTTTATTGATAGGTGATATAAGTGTTAAAATGATAGAAATATCATTTTTTTTATAAAAATATATTTTGATATGGGTTATTGTAATACGAATGTATTAGTTTTATATTTTTTTTTAAATTTGATATAATTATAGTGAGGTGTTATATGACTGATATTGAAATTACGCATAATACAAAATTAAAATCAATAAATAAAATAGCCCATATGATTGGATTAAACGATAATGATATTGATATGTATGGTAAATATAAAGCCAAAATAAATGTAAAAAAAGGAGAAAAAAATGGCAAATTAATATTAGTGACGTCAACAAATCCAACACCATTTGGCGAAGGAAAAACAACAATGGTTATTGGTGTTCATGATGCAATGAGAAAATTAGGTTATAATAGTTTAGCTACATTAAGACAGCCATCATTAGGACCTGTTTTTGGAATTAAAGGTGGGGCGACTGGTGGTGGATATTCTCAAGTAGTGCCAATGGAAGATATTAATCTTCATTTTACAGGTGATATTCATGCAATAACTGCTGCAAATGATTTACTTTGTGCAGCCATAGATAATCATATTTTTCAAGGAAATGAATTAAATATAGACAAAAATAAAATAACAATAAAAAGGTGTATAGATATAAATGATAGAGCATTAAGAAATATTACTGTTGGGAAAAATTTATTAAATAATGTTTCACATGAAAGTAGTTTTTGTATTACAGTTGCAACAGAACTTATGGCGATTCTTTCTTTAGCTGATAATTTATCAGATTTAAAGAAGAAAATAAGCAATATGATAATTGCATATGATATAAATGATAAACCAATATATACAAAAGATTTAAAAATAGAAAACGCTTTAACAATTCTTCTCAAAGATGCAATCAAACCTAATTTAGTTCAAACGCTTGAAAATAATCCTGTAGTAATACATGGCGGACCATTCGCAAATATTGCTCATGGATGTAATTCATTAATTGCTACAAAATTTGCTTTAACCCATTCAGATTACGTTATTACAGAAGCAGGTTTTGGTGCTGATTTGGGTGCTGAAAAATTCTTTGATATTAAATGTCAAAAAGGCAATTTAAAACCAAGCATTATTGTTATAAATACAACTGTAAGAAGTTTAAAATATAATGGTAATGATTCATTAAAAAAGGGGATTTCTAATCTTAAAGTTCATATATTAAATATGAAAAAATATTTAGATAATATAATTATTTGTTTAAATAAATTTAAAAATGATAGTATAAATGACATAGAATATATTAAACAATTTGTAACAGACATGAATGTAGAATTTGAAATATGTGATTCATATCAAAATGGAAGTAAAGGTGCAATTTCAATTGCAAAAAAAATAATAAAAATGGCAGACAAGGATATAAAATTTAATTATTTATATGACATTAATGATACTATAAAAAACAAAATAGAAATATTATCCAAAGAGATATATCATGCTAAAACAATAAAATATGAGGCAAAAGCAACAGAAAGTATCTTAAAATTAGAAAAATTATGTTTAGATAAATTGCCATTGTGTGTTTGTAAAACCCAATATTCAATAAGTGATGATTCAAAAAAATTGGGATTTCCAAAAGATTATGAAATAACTATTAAAAATATTGAAATAAATAATGGTGCCGGATTTATTATAGTTTATATGGGAAATATAGTAACTATGCCTGGTTTATCAAGAAAACCAGCTTACGAAAATATGTATATTGATGAAGATGGCAACATTGAAGGATTGTTTTAAATTATTAAAAAAACTACTTGTTAGTAGTTTTTTACATAAAAAAGCCTTGGTAGGCTTTAATTTATTATATGGTAGCGAGAGGGGGATTCGAACCCTCGACCCTACGGGTATGAACCGTATGCTCTAGCCAACTGAGCTATCTCGCCAAACAACAAGACAATTATAGCAAATTAATTATATACTTTCAATAGAAAAAATAACTTTTATGTAATTTTATGTAAGAATTTAGTGTCAATAAGTGTATTTAATTACTTTGTATTATATTAATTTATGTTATAATTATTAAGGAAACAAAAAAAGCAAGATTATCTTGCTTCAACAATTAATTTTATGGCAGTTCTTTCTTCACCATCAATTACAATATCAGTAAATGCTGGTATACATATTAAATTTTTGCCACTTGGAGCAACAAATCCTCTAGCAATTGCTATTGCCTTGATTGCTTGATTTAAAGCTCCCGCACCGATTGCTTGAATTTCAACCATTCCTTTCTCACGAAAGACATTTGCTAAAGCTCCAGCCACTGAATTTGGATTGGATTTAGCTCTTACTTTAAGTGTTTCCATGTTTATTTCCTCCTTACATTTAAATATATGAAGGAAAAAATAAAAGATGAATAAAAAGGAGAGTTTATATGAAAGTAAATATTGAAAATGAAAAAGATAGATCTATATATTTTCATGAAATGTCTTCAGATTCTAGGTCTTTGGAGCTTCTTTTACATACTTGTTATAATAATGGAATAACTCCTGCATTAGCTGATAAAGGACATAATAAAAATAAATTAGCTTATGTTGTTTTAAAAGTAGAGTATAAAAATCTTAATACAATTGGAAGATTAATTGATTTAACTTTAGAAATTCCAGAAAGTGAATTTAATATAAAGACTCATAATGGTGAAATGTATGCTGAAATGTCATGTTTGCCACAAGATAATGATCAGTTATTTACAAGAATGAAAGAAATAGTAGAAGAAACATCAATTAAAAAAATTACGCATAATCAAACCCTAATGAACACAATTTATAACGTTTCTAAGATAATATATAGTATAATAGATGCCGATTTTTTATTCGCAACAAACGAAACGTTATATAGTCAGGGAAAATGTGGCGTTTCAATATATCAAGAAAAGCAATTAAATAAAGTAAATAAAAAAAAGGAAGACAAAATTGAAGATGTTATAAAAACATTAAAAAAAACTGCTACATTAAATTTACCAACTGTTTTCTTTTGCTCATTTGAACAGTTAAGAAATTTTTACTTTGAATTGGATGAAGTTATATATGGAAAGGAAAATGATATAGATGGATAATAATTTAAAAAGAAGTATTATCTTAGAAAATTATCAAAATCCACAAAATAAAGGATTAATAGATGATGAAACATATAAAAAAGTAAATATGAACAACGAAAGTTGCATTGATGAATTAAATTTACAAGTTAAAATAGAAGATGGTAAAATAAAAGATATTAAATTTGATGGGGAAGCATGTGCAATATGTATAAGTTCTGCATCGATAATGACAAATGTTTTAATAGGAAAAAAGATTGAAGAAGTAGAAAATATATTAAAAAATTTTCTTAACATGATAGATGAAAGACCATATGATAAAGAAATACTTGAAGAAGCAATAGTATATGATGATATACATAAAAATCCTAATAGGAAAAAATGTGCACTTCTTTCATGGTGGGGAATAGAAAAAATATTAAATGAAATAAAAGCTAATGAATAGTTTTTTTAACTAAAATTTTGTATAATGAGGTGGGTGAAATTATGATAAAAGAATTAGGACTAGATGAAAACAAAATAATAGAAATTTCAAAAAATAAAAAAGAACCCAAATGGATGACTGATTTTCGCTTAAATTCTTATAAAACATTTAAAGAAACGGCAAATCCAAACTTCGGCCCAGAATTAAAATTAGATTTTGATTTAATAAATTATTATAAAAAAGTAACTGATAAAGTTGAAAATAATTGGGATAAAGTAGCTTGCCCAATTAAAGAAACTTTTGATGAAGTTGGACTTATATCAGCTGAAAAAAAATATTTAGATGGCATAGGTGCGCAGTACGAAAGTGAAGTTGTATATCACAGCATGATAAAAGAATTAGAAGAAAAAGGGGTCATTTTTTGTAGTACAGATGACGCTTTAAAAAATCATCCAGATATATTTAAAAAATATTTTAATAAATTGGTTAAATATGATGAAAATAAGTATACTGCTTTAAATGGTGCTGTATGGAGTGGTGGTACATTTATCTATGTACCCAAGGGTGTAACAATCGATAGACCACTTCAAAGCTATTTTAGGTTAAATACAAAAAATATGGGACAATTTGAAAGAACGTTGATTATTGTTGATGATGACAGTCATGTTCACTATATGGAAGGATGTACTGCTGTATATCATTCTACAAATTCCTTACATGCCGCTGTTGTTGAAATATATGTTGGAAAAAACGCTAGTTGTAGATATACAACAATTCAAAACTGGGCTAATAATATATATAATTTAGTTACTAAAAGGGCAATAGTAGATGAAAATGGTACCATGGAATGGATTGATGGAAATATTGGCTCTAAAACTAATATGAAATATCCATCTTGTATATTAAAAGGTAAAAATGCAAAAGGAAATTGTATTTCTATTGCAGTTGCTTCAAAGGGACAATTTCAAGATGCAGGAGCTAAAATGATACATCTTGCACCTAATACAACAAGTAAAATAATAAGTAAATCAATAGCCGCTAATGGTGGTGTAAGTAACTATAGGGGTACAGTTAAGATAAACAAAAATGCATTTAATTCAAAAAGTATTGTAAAATGTGATACAATAATATTAGATGATGATTCTAAAAGTGATACAATACCAAAAAATATAGTAGAAAATAATACTTCATATTTAGAACATGAAGCTACAGTATCAAAGTTAGATGAAGAAAAATTATTTTATTTAATGAGTAGGGGATTAGATGAAGAGCGAGCTAAAGAATTATTAATCATTGGTTTTATTGATGAATTTAGAGAAAATCTTCCAATGGAATACGCAGTTGAACTAAATGCTTTGCTTAAAAATTATTTTTAAAGAGGTGTATTATGAAAAAAAGAATAATATTAATTATACTAACAATTTGTGTTGTGGTTTTTATAGGAATAAATGTATTTAATAAAAATAAAGTGAGTGATAATTTGTCAAATAAATTATCAACAGCAAGCCAACAATATTTTGAAAAATACGTAAGTGCTAATGACAGTACAAATATGTATACTGTTACCTTAAAAAATCTTAATGATGTAAAAGATACTGAAAATTATGATTTAAAAGGATTAGAAAATTGTAATGAAACTCAAACAAAAGCTGAAATTACAATTAATTATAAAACGGGAAAACCAAAAAATATAAAAACAAAATTAAAATGTTAAATTAGTTTTTTAAGGCCTTTAATAATCTAAAAATAATATTTTATATAGGTGAATTTTTATAATTCACCTTTTTTACTGCTCATAATTAACTATTTTTATCATTTGTACATTAAAAACCATTTATGTATATTATTTTGCGAAAGGAGGAAGAAAATGCTTAATCAAATAGTTTTAGTGGGCCGTTTAACAAGTGATCCAGAACTTTATGAAACCGAAAGTGGAAGAAAAATGTCAAGATTAATTTTAGCAGTTCCAAGATCATTTAAAAATTCAAACGGTGAATATGATACTGATTTTATTACATGTAGACTTTGGCAAGGAGTCGCACAATCAACAACCGATTATTGCCACAAAGGTGATTTGATTGGAATAAAAGGCCGTTTGGAAACATATAATTATGAAGCAGAAGAAGGTAGAAAATATTTTACAGAAGTTATTGCAGAAAAAATTACTTTCTTATCAAGTAAAAAACAAGGTGCTTAATCCTTGTTTTTAAATTCCTTATAAAAAATATCATCAGGTTTTTTCTTAAAAATTTTAGCAATTTTTAAAGCCATATCATAAGAAAGTCGACGTTTATTATTTTCTAATTGCCAATAGAATGGTTTACTAATATTTAACCTTTTTGCCATTTCTTCACAAGTTATATGATTTTTTTCCCTTATTTCTTTTAATTCGTGCATATTCGACCCTCCAAATATATTATATATTAACTTGAAGTTAATTTCAATCAAAAATATAACGCAAAGTTAATGTTAATGTTTTGCTAACAAAATATTGCTATAATTTTGCTAGCGAAAGGATAACGATAGTTTATGGTAGCAGGTCAAAGGTTGCGAAAAGCAAGGCAAAATGTTGGTTTAACACAAGAACAATTAGCTATAAAAGTTGGTGTTAAACCATCAGAAATTTCACAATATGAAAAAGACAAAAGAACTCCAAGATGGCAAGTTTTCAACAAATTATTAGATGAGTTAAACGTTACAGCTGATGAAATATTAGGCCGAGATGTTATTGTTCGTGACAGTGAAGATTATGAAATAAGACTATCAAAAGAAGATTTACAAATTTTATCGAATATAAAAAGCAACCCTAAACTATATAATTTATTACTTAAGGACCCAGAAAGAAATATTCAAATGCTTACCAATAATCTTAAATATGTTATTCCTGAAATTGATAAATAAAAAATTAACTTTTAGTTAATTTCACTGAATCAATAAAATAAACTTGTTATAATTTCCATTAGTGGTGATTGTATGTTAGGTTATGAACTAAAATGCTATCGTGAAAAACAAGGAATTAGTGGGAAACAATTGGCTGAGTTAATTGGAGTATCTGGTGCAACAATTAGCTATATAGAAAGTGGAAGACATATGCCTTCTTTAGCAAACTTGATTAAAATAGGCCAAGCTTTAAATATACCTGCAGATGTTTTATTAGAACAAGATAGAGCTGCAATACTTGTATCAGATGAGGAAGAATATAAAGTCCGAATATCAAAAAATGATTTAAAAATTATAAATTTATTAAAGCTTTATCCAGAAGTTTATAATTGTCTTTGTAAAGAGCCTGAAAGAACAATTAGTAAAATGATAAATAATTTAAAATAATTTCTGTATTTGAAATTATTTTTTATATTTTTGAAAAAATTAAAAATATATGATTTTGAAGAAACGGCATTTTAAATAAGTGTTGAAATATATACTAATGAAGAAACTTTGATTATTAGAACGTTTATGATGTTGAATTTCTTAATTATTAATGTTATTTTACTTATAAATTGTTTCT
>CAVDHX010000082.1:0-13768 GCA_963609095.1 Sphaerochaetaceae bacterium
AATATATATACTGTATATGGAGAAAATGAGTTTAATTTTATTTATAAAAATAATGTTATAATGATTGGTATACCAAATTATTATAATTTAAATATTGAAAATAATGGATACTTAAGAATTACTAATAATGAACCTATAATTTTCCCATCGGATGATTTAATTAAATATAATATTAATGAAGCAATAGGAATAGGTTATCCAATTGATATCAATATGTACAATATTTTATATAAAAAATATTTGGAAGATACAAAAGGAAATTTAAATAAATTCGATATTCAAAAAAAGGAAATTGAAGATGATTTAAATTATATTAAAAAAATTCACAAACAAAAAAATAAAAACTCTTACATCAGGTAAGAATTTTTTATTATATAAATTATTAAAAACTTACGAAAAACGTAAGTTGACTTCAATTTGGAGCAAGTGGTTAAGTTATTTCAAACTTTTTCTCACTTATTGAGAAATTGATAAAATATCAATTTCTATTAATATTTTATTAATTAATCTTTTTATAGGCAACAGTATTTTGAAAAAATATAAAATAAATTTAATATTTAAAAATAAAACAGGAATCTATTTAGTTTTTCATTTGAGCTAAGCCAGTTTTAAGATGCTTTTAAGAAAAATTAGTACAAAATATTATATTTTAATTTAATTCTTTAATAAAGGTTTCTAAATCCTTTAATTCTAGTTTATTTGATAGATTACCAACATATAAAGTTTTAGAATAGTTAAATACTAGAAATGTAATTCCTTTAATTATTATTCTATGTGGTTCTACATAACTTAAATTTGATTTATCAATATTTCTAATATTACCATTCATGATAGTAGGCTTGGTATTACAAAAATCACATATAAATTCAATTTTTCTTTTTAAGTCATTTTCAATTTCTAATTCTTTTGTAGTAATACTAATCATAAAATCCATCCTTTCAAAACTTAAACACTAAAAAAGTACCAACTTCTTTTAGAAATTGATACTTCTATATTTAAGTCCTAAACTATAAAAGTTCGGACAGATTTTCCAATGGAGGGCCTAGTCGGATTTGAACCAACGATCAGGGAGTTGCAGTCCCACGCCTTACCGCTTGGCTATAGACCCATAAGTCGATGGCTGAAATTGTTTAAGATTACTAGAATTGTGATGTAGTAATGTAATTTCCAACCAATCTGTGTATTCGTAAGAAACGGGCAAAGTCAATATTTCTAACGAATAACAACCATCGAACAATTTAATTTTATTATATTTTATGTTACTTGTCAATAAATGTTTCTATTTTTGCTTATTTTGATATTCACTTTTACATTTTTGAATATCAATAACAGTTAAAGGTAAATTTAATTTATCAGCTAATTTTTTAGCTTTTATGCAAACATCATCACTACCCTTTTTAACCCATACACCTATTGGTTTGATATTTTTATTTTCATCAAAAAATACAATTTCATTATATCCAAAACCAAATGGTAAGTTTTTTTCAATTATTAAATTATTTTTTAATGCAAGGTTATAGTTTTCTTTTAAAACATCATCAAAAAGAGCAAATTTAGAATTATTGGGTTGTGCATAAAACATTGCATTATTGTTTTTATAAGGGATAGCTGGTTTATAAAAATTTTTTAACTCATCACATGCCTGCCACCATTTGCAACCTTGCCACCATGTTTTAATATCTTTTATAAAATTTTTTTTATCTATAAAATAACTGCTAGCATCGGTTGAACATATAATATCGCACATTTCCATGTTCATAGGATATAAGTATCCATATTCACCATATATTGTTATATAATTTTCATCAAAATATGTTGTACAAACTTTTTTTGCTTCCCATGGCATAAATTCTCCTTTTGAAAAGCCATGAGCTAGTCCACACATTGAAGATGAAGATAATTTTTTATTCCATATATCTTCAAGATATAATGAAAAGGTATCTTCAAAAATTAATAATTGTTTATAATAACTTTCTAATATATCATATACTTTCTTTTGACTTTCAAAATCCCCTATCATATTTAAATAATCTAAATCTGATACATAATTTTTTAAAATATTATATACATTATTAAATTTTTCTTTAATATCTTCTGGAATACTATCATTACTAATTATTGATAAAATTTTACTGGTTGAATATATAATTCGGTGTTTTATATAAATCTCATCACCATAGAACGGTTCTATTTCTTTGCTTAAAAGTTCATTTTCTATTTTGTTAATTTTATTTTCATATTCATTTGCTTTTACACTTAAAAAATAATAATATTCACAATTTGATTCATAGAATTCATTGTATAATTGTTTTAAAAATGTAATTATTATATTTTCTAAATTTTCAGAAAAATTAAACCAATATATTTTATTATCACATACACTTTTAGTTAATGAATAGTAATTTAAGTAAAGTTTCAGTGTATTTGATAAATCTGCATCATCTAATGTATAATTTAAAAATTGTTTTGCTAGTTTTTTAAAATATTCATCTTGATTCATATTGAGCTCCTTTTTTTGGGGTATTTTACCACATTTCTTTGAAAAATACAAAAACTCCAAATTTGGAGTTTATTTGTTTCTTAATTTTACGTTTAATTTTTCAGTAACTTCTTTAATTATATTATTAAATACTTCCATTACTTCTTGTTCACTTAAAGTTTTATTAGGTGATGAGAAAGTTAGTGAATATGCGAGCGATTTTTCATTTTCAGCTACATTTTCTCCTTCATAAACATCAAATAGTTTAATATCAGTAAGTAAATGACTTCCAGCTTTTTTAATAACATTTTCTATTTCTTTTGATTTTAATGTTTTTGGTACAATGAATGCTAAATCTTTATTAACACTAGGATATTTTGAAATTTCTTTACTTTTAATCATTTTAACATTGAAATTCATTATTTCTCTTATGTTTAATTCAAATGCATAAACTTCTTTTTTAGATATATTAGGATGAACTTGTCCAATAAATCCAACTTGTTTATTATCTATTAAAATATCCGCACATCTTCCAGGGTGCATATCTTTTACTTTAGATGTTTCAAATGAATATCTTCCTTTAAATCCTAGATATGCAAGTATATTTTCGACAACACCTTTTACTGTATAAAAATCTACATTTATTTTAATATCTTGCCAATTATTTGTTAAATATTCTCCATACATTAAACCAGCTACTGTTGCTTGTTCAATGTAATCGTTTTCTTTGAAATAAACAGATCCTGTTTCAAATATATTAATATTTTTTACATTATGAGCTATGTTATAATTAAATACTTCTAATAATGATGTAATTAAAGTTGTTCTAAGAACTTTTCTATCTTCGCTCATTGGGTTTGAAAGAATAATTTTTTCTTTTGTATTTTCAAACAATTGACTATCAGTTTCTTTTAAAAGTGAATACGTAATAACTTGATTTAACCCTAATGATTGTAACTGTCTACGCAATATACGGTACATATTTTCTCTATCTGTTCTTTTACCAATTCTAGCTTTTAAAACAGGAAGTTTTCCTTCAATTTTATCATATCCATATATTCTACCAACTTCTTCAATTATGTCTTCTTTGATATTAACATCTAATCTTCTTGTTGGAACGTATATTTTAAAATTGTTTTCTTTATTTTCTACTTTAAAATTTAATCTGTTTAAACTATCTAAAACATCTTCAACTGTTAGAGGCAATCCTAAAACATTGTTTATTTTTTCTAATGAAATTTCAATTAGTTTATCATTTTTATCTGTTTTGTCATGGCAAATGCAACCTTTACAAATAGATGCATCAGCATATTTATTAAGTAAGTAACATGCTCTTTTGATTGCTTTTTCAATTCTATTTGAATCTATTCCTTTTTCATATCTATTTGAAGCTTCACTGCGAACTATTTTTTTAGATGTTAGTCTAATGCTTGTTCCATCAAATATAGCACATTCAATAAAGATATTTTTAGTTTGATCTGTTACTTCAGTGTTTTCACCACCCATTACACCGGCTAGGCAAACAGCTTTTTCTTCATTTGCAATTACTAAATCACTACTAGATAGACATCTTTCTTTACCATCTAGTGTTGTTAATCTTTCATTTTCTTTAGCATTTCTTACAATGATTTTTTTGCCTAATTTATCAGCATCAAAGAAATGAAGTGGCGTGCCATATTCTAGCATGACATAGTTACTAATATCAACTACGTTATTGATTGGTCTAATGCCGGATGCTATTAATCTTGTTTTGATAAACTTTGGACTTTCTTTTATAGTAACATTTCCTGCAACTTTACCTAAATAAATACTACATTTATCTGTTTGAACATCTAATTTATATTCATTTTCAATATTTTCTTCATTTTCTGTTATTTCATTTTCAGGTAATTTAACTTTTAAATTATAAGCAGCAGCTGTTTCATAAGCAATACCAATCATACTTAACATATCTGCTCTATTACTAGTAAAATCAAAGTCAATTACTTCATCTGATAAATTTAAATATTTTAAAGCATCTTCACCTACTTTAGCATCATCAGCTAAAATACAAATGCCATCGATATCTGATTGTTTTAGATATTTTTTTTCAATTCCAAGTTCATTTAAAGAACAAATCATGCCATTACTTTCTTCACCAGCAAGTTTTGCTTTTTTTATCTCACCAGCTGGAAGATGGGCACCTACTTTAGCAACAATTACTTTTATGTTTTCTTTTACGTTAGGAGCTCCGCATAAGATTTGAACTGTTTCACTACCTAAATTTACTTTACATATATGTAATTTTGAAGATTCAGGATGCATTTTACATTCTAATACTTCACCTACTACTAATCCATCGGCATCAACTAATTTATGAGTCTCATCATATTCATTACCAATTGATACTAATTTATCGGCTAAATCTTTTGCTTTAATATTTTCTACATCAACGTAATCATTTAAAAAGTTTTTACTTACAAGCATTTTTATTTCCTCCTTCTACACGATTAAAGTCATTTAAGAATCTTAAATCATTTGTATAAAAGTTTCTTATATCTGTTATGCCATATTTAAGCATAGCAACTCTTTCGGCACCTATTCCAAAGGCGAATCCAGTATATTTTTCAGGATCGTAACCACATCCTTTTAATACATTCGGATGAACCATACCAGAACCTAATATTTCTATCCATCCTGTATTTTTACATATTGAGCAGCCATTGCCACCACATTTATGACATGAAACATCTATTTCAATACTTGGTTCTGTAAATGGAAAATAGTTTGGACGAAGTCTTATTTTCCTTTCTTCACCAAATAATTTTTTTACAAATATTTCCATTGTTCCTTTTAGGTGAGCAAGGGAAATATTTTCACCTACAAGTAGACCCTCAATTTGGGTAAATTGATGTGAATGAGTAGCATCATCATCGTCTCTTCTATAAACTTTACCGGGACAAATTACTCTTATTTCTGTTTTTTCTTTATTGGCATCCATTGTTCTTGCTTGAACTGGGCTTGTTTGGGTACGCAATAATCTTTCTGATGTTATATAAAAACTATCTTGATTATCTCTAGCCGGATGATTTTTTGGTAAATTTAATTTTTCAAAATTATATAAATCTTCCTCTACTTCAGGACCATCTGCGACATCAAATCCCATTGACATAAATAAATCTTCTATTTCTTCAATAACTTGTGTTAGCGGATGAGCAGTTCCTTTATTTATTTCTAAAGAAGGTAGTGTTATATCTATGGTTTCTTTATTAATTTTTTCTTCTAATGCTTTATCTTCTAATTTTTTATAAGCTTTTTCAAATAAATCATTAATACTTGTTTTAACATCGTTTAATAATTTGCCAAATTCTTTTTTTTCTTCTTGTGATAATTCTTTCATGTTTTTTGTTAAAACATTAATTGTTCCTTTTTTACCTAAAAGAAATACTTTTAATTCATTTAATTCTTTCAAGTTATTTATTTTTTCAATTTTTTCTAAGGCTTCATTTTTTATGTTTTCTAATTTTTCTTTCATGTTATCCCTCCTAATTAAAAAAATCACATCCTAATAAGGACGTGATTATACGTGGTACCACCTTAATTTGTAAGTTTACTTACCTTAAAACTATAACGCGTTACCGACATATCTTTGCATACACAACTCCTAGGGTGAATTCGTAAAATGTTATTACTAATTTGCACCAATCATTAGCTCTCTTTAAATAACTATTTTTACTACTATGTCCTAATCTTCGCCTTTAAATTTACATTACTGATTATAGCACGTTTTTAAAAAATAACAAGTGTTTATTATCTTGTTTTAACACCTGTCATATCATATTGACTGATTGATTGTTTTAATTCTATGATTGCTTGTTTTTTTAATTCAGCTAATTTATCTAACTCGCCTGGTTCTATTTTTTGACCATTTGGAAAGTAATATTCATTTTCAAAAACATTTTCCATTCCTATTTGTGGGAATGATTTAATCATTTCATATTGCATATATCCGATTTTAGAATAGCCACCATGCTTTCTATTTTCATAATTACTATTCATATCACTATTAATTTGAGCTAATACCATATTATTCAACCTCCGCTTCAGCCATAGCTTTTACAAGCATTTTTGAATCATTACTAAAATAAGCATTATATAAAACATCTTCTTTAATAACTTTACTAATTAAATTAGTCATTATAATTTCATCAGTAAAGAAATTATTATCAACATCTCCAATTAAGTTATTAGTGAGTATCTCTGTATACCCTTCGTTTAAGGCTAAAAAGGTATCATTGTCATCATTAAATCCATAATGATTATCTTTAGCTGTAATAACTCCAAGCAAGCTATGCATAAGCCAGTGTCTCGCATCTGATTCAGTAATAAGACCATAGTTTATTGCTATTTCATTATTATGTGCGATATACTTACATGGCATTTTAACTAAATACATACTTTCCCTTTTTATCTTTAACGTTTTAAGTTTCTCTTTTAAAACTGTTAAATCTACATCTTTAAATATTTCGTGAAAAATGGTTATTAATTCCATTAAATTGTCCTTAACTTCTTCTGTTAAATTTTCATTCGCATCTAATATGGTTTTGATTTCTTCCATAACTAAATCACCTATGAGGTATTATATCATACCGTAAAGTAAAAGTATACACGTTTTCAACTTTTTTTTGACATTTATTATACACTTTAAAATGTTTTGGCATTAAAAAAGTGTTGTTTTATAAGGAATTTTTATGATTTGATTTTTTCCACATTTTTCTTTATTTTTCCACATTCGAATTTTATATATAATTGCTTTATGTCAAGTTTTGTTATATAATTAAGGACATAAGGACGTGATTATATGAAAACATTTCTACCAGTAATACTTGGAACTGATGCGAATGCTTATGGACTTGCTAGATCGTTTAATGATGAATATAATGTTAAGTCTTTAGTTGTTGGTTCGTTTCAATTAAGGGAAACAAAAGATAGTAAAATATTGGATACTATTATTATTGATAATTTTCAAGATGAAGAGATATTTTTAGATTCTTTGCTTAATATAGGAAAAGAATATTCTAAGAAGTATGATGTATTAATTTTATTATCTTGTGCGGAATGGTATACTAATCCTATTGTTAATAATAAAGAAAAGTTAGAAAAATATTTTAAATTACCTTTTATGAATAAAGATATAAAAGATGTTTTGGAAGATAAAGAAGGATTTTATAATATATGTGAAAAATATAATTTAGATTATCCTAAAACTTATATAGTTACTAATGATAATATTGATATTAAATTACCTTTTGATTTTCCGGTTGCTTTAAAGCCTTCTAATTCTACTTTATATTCTAAGGTTAATTTTGAGGGGAAAGAAAAGAGTTATAAGATAAATAATTATGATGAATTAAATGATGTTATTTTTAAAATTTTTTCATCTGGTTATAGTGGTCATATTATTGTTCAAGATTTTATTCCAGGTGCGGATGATACAATGTATGTATTAAATTGTTATTCTAATTCTTTAGGTAAAGTTAAGATGATGTGTTTGGGAAGATGTATTTTAGAGGAGCACACTCCATATGGTGTTGGTAATTATAAAGCTATAATTTCTTCTGGAAATAAGGAAATTTATGATAAGATTAAGGATTTTTTAGAAGATATTAATTATGTTGGATTTTCTAATTTTGATTTAAAATATGATTATAGAGATCAGAAGTATAAGTTATTTGAAATAAATATAAGACAAGGAAGAAGTAGTTATTTTACAACTGCTTGTGGGAAAAATTTATCTAGATATTTAGTTGAAGATTATGTTTTAAATTTGGATAATGATGTTATTTATAATTATGATGAGTTTTTATGGCTTCATACACCTATTAGTGTTTTGAAAAAATATGTCTATAATAAGGATACTTTGAATAAAGCTTTAGGTTTAATTAAAGATGGTAAGTATGCCTATACTTTAAAAAATAAGAAGGATAATGGTTTAAAAAGATTATTTTGGATTAATAGAATATATAATAAAGATAAGAAAATGTTTAAACTATATCCACCAAAAAAGGAAGATGAAATGTGAAATATGATTTAGGAATTGTTGGAGGTTTAGGTCCTTTAGCGAGTGCGTATTTTTATGAATTAATTACTAAGAAAACGAAGGCTTTAAAGGATCAAGACCATTTGAATATTGTTATTTTAAGTGATGCAAAAACGCCTGATAGAACGGAATATATACTTGATAATTCTAAGGAAAGCCCCTACCCTTATTTATTAAATGATTGTATGACTTTGGAAAAACTTGGGTGTAAGATGATAAGTATTCCTTGTAATACATCGGTATATTTTCATGATGAGGTTCAAAGTAAGATAAATATTCCAATAAGCAATATGATTGAAAATACAGTTAATTTTATTAATAAAAATAATTATAAAAAGGCTTGTTTAATGGCAACAAGTGGGACTATATCATCAAATTTATACCAAAGGTATTTAAATGATGCGAATATAGATTATGTTTTACCTAATCAGGATAATGTTATGAAGATTATTTATGATTATATAAAACAAGGAAAAGCTGTTCCTATTAGTTTATGGGAAGATACTATTAATGATATTGATGTTGACTGTTTTATATTGGGATGCACGGAGCTTTCAATTTTAAAGAAAAGATTTAATTTAAATGATAGATTTATTGATCCTTTAGAAGTTGAAGCTGATAGAATATTAGCGTTTTTTGGAAAGGAAAGAGTTTAGTTATGTGTGGATTTTGTGGATATATAAATAAAAAAGATAAAAATTATATTAAAAATATGAATGATATGATTTCTCACCGTGGGCCTGATGATGAGTCTTATTTTAAAGATGATTTTATTGCGATGGGTTTTAGAAGACTTTCTATTATTGACCTTAAGGGTGGTAGACAACCTATGGGCAATGAAGATGACAGTATGCATATTACTTTTAATGGTGAGATTTATAATTTTTTAGATATAAAGGATGATTTAATTAAGAAAGGTCATATTTTTAAAACTAAAGCTGATACTGAAGTTATTCTTCATGGTTATGAGGAATATGGAGTTAAGATATTAGATAAGTTAAGAGGTATGTTTGCTTTTGTTATATGGGATGGAAAGAATAAGAAGTTATTTGGAGCACGAGATCATTTTGGTCAAAAACCATTTTATTATTGTAATATGAATGATACGTTTATGTATGGTTCAGAGATTAAGAGTTTTTTAAAACATCCTGATTTTGTAAAAGAAGTAAATAAAGATGCTTTAAAGCCTTATTTAACTTTTCAAACTTCAGTTTTGGATGAAACTTTTTTTAAAGGCGTTTATAAATTAAAACCTGGTCATTATTTTGTTTATGATTTTTTAGAAAATGAATTTAAAACTGAGGCATATTATAATGTAGGATTTAAACCTTGTAATCAGGATTTTGATGAACTTACAAATAAGATTGATGATGTTATTACTAAATCTATTGATACGCATTTAATTAGTGATGTTGAGATTGGCTCTTATTTATCTGGAGGTATTGATTCATCTTATGTTGTTAGTTATTTAAAACCTGATAAAACTTTTTCGGTTGGGTTTGATTATAAGAATTTTAATGAGGTTCCACTTGCGAAAGAATTATCGGATATTTTAAATATTCAAAATAAAAATGAATTAATTAATGCGGATGATTTTTTTGATAGTATTGATAAGGTTGAATATTATGCGGATGAACCTACGGCTAATTTATCAGCTGTTCCCCTTTATTTTCTATCTAAATTAGCTGTTAAAGATGTTAAGGTTGTTTTATCTGGTGAAGGTGCGGATGAACTTTTTGGTGGATATACAAATTATGATGAAGATATTAAACTTAAAAAATATCGTAAATTGCCTTTCTTTTTAAGAAAGTTTATTAAAACTATTGTATTCCCTTTTCCAAGTTTTCATGGTAAGAATTTTTTAACTAAGGGTGGCAGTAAATTAGAAGATTATTATGTTGGTCAAGCGTTTGTTTTTGATAATAATGAAGCTAATGGGATACTTTCTTACAAATATAAAAGTGATTTAAGGTTTCAAGATATTACTAAGCCATATTTTGATAAAGTTAAGGATGAAGATGATTTAACTAAAAAGCAATATTTAGATATGAATTTTTGGTTACCTAATGATATTTTATTGAAAGCGGATAAGATGAGTATGGCAAATTCTATAGAGCTTAGAACGCCTATTCTTGATAAAGAGGTTTTTGCTTTGGCAAGTAGTATTCCTTCTGATTATAAAATATCACATGATACAACAAAATATATATTAAGAAAAGCAGCTTCTAAGAGAATACCGGAAGCTTGGTATAAGAGAAGGAAAAAGGGTTTTCCTGTTCCTATTATTAAATGGTTTAGAGAAGAAAAGTATTATAATATTGCGAAGGATATGTTTAATGAAGAATTTACTAAAGAATTTTTTAATCAAGATAAATTATTAAAATTACTAGAAGATCATTATAATGGCAAAAAAAATAACTGCCGTAAAATTTGGACAGTTTATGTATTTTTGGTTTGGTATAAAAAGTTTTTTATAGAAGCATAAAAATTGACTCAATGGTCAATTTTTTATATATATTGTTTTATAGTTTTAATGCATATTTCTTTTTTATTATATATTATGTTATCTATGATTATTGGTTCTAATTTGTCTTTTATTATTTTATCAATTTTTCTTGCTCCATACTCTTTATATTGAGCTAATGATAATATTTCATTATAAATTTCTTTGTTTATTTTTATGTTAATTTTATTTTTATATTTTTCTTTAAATTCTTTCAGTTTTAATTTTACTATATTTAATATATCTTCTTTATTTAAAAAATTAAATTCAATCACTTTATCAACTCTATTCATAAATGGAATTGAAAATTTTTCGTTTAAACGAGACTGCTTAAGGTTTTTGTTAAATCCAACATTTATTTCATGAAATCCAACATTTGATGTCATAATGATAACGACATTGTCAAACCTTATCTCTTTTCCTTTGCTGTTTTTTATTTTTCCTTCGTCTAATATTTGTAAAAATAAGTTAATTACATTCATATGCGCTTTTTCTATTTCATCTAATATTAATACAGAATATGGTTTGTTTCTAATTTCATCTAATACCGGTGGATTATCATATCCAACATATCCAGCTGGTGAACCGATCAATTTACTTATACTATGCCCTTCCTTATATTCACTCATATCTAATTTAATAATATTGTTCCCAACTAGATTTTTTGCGAATAAACGTGATAAAGCGGTTTTTCCAACTCCTGATGGGCCACAGAATAAAAATGAAAAACATTTATCATTAAAACCTAACTTTATTTTTTTATAAATTTTTGTTACTTCTTTTATTGCTTCATTTTGACCAATAATTGATTTGGATAATATTTTTTCAAATTGTTTAACCGAATTTATTTTTTCGTTTAATATTTCGTAAATAGGTATTTCTGTTTTATCATGAATTACCTCAGCAACATCTAATTTAGTTACTTTTTGATTATTTGTTTTACAAAGTTGTAGTTCTAAATTATTTATTTTATTCATTAATGAAAATTCCTCGTTTTTATAAGTGCTTGCTTTTTGAAAATCATTGTCCAATATTGATTTCTTTTTTAATTTTATTGTTTCTTTTAATTTTTTTGTGTATTTTCCATAATCTTTTAATGATTTGTTTTCTTTCAAGCTAACTTTCGCACAAACTTCATCTAGTACATCAATTGATCTATCTGGTTCATTACGATTATAAATATATTTATCAGATAGTTTTATAATTAAATCAATAATATTATCATCAATAATAACTTTGTGGTAATCTTCATAAATTGTTTTTAAGTTTAATAAAATATCTTTTACAGCTTTGTGTGATGGTTCCTCTATTAAAATTTTTTGAAATCTTCTTTCTAAAGCACTATCTTTTTCAATACATTTTTTATATTCTTCTGTTGTGGTTGCTCCAATACACCTTATTTTGCCTCTAGCTAAAGCAGGTTTAAATATATTAGAAGCATCGATTGCTCCTTCAGCGCCTCCTGCTCCTACTAATGTATGAATTTCATCAATGAATAAAATGATGTCATCATTATTTTCTATTTCCTTTAAAATTTTATTCATTCTTTCTTCAAATTCACCACGATATTTAGTGCCTGCAACTGCGGATGACATATCTAAATTTATGATTCTTTTGTTTTTTAATGATATTGGCACATCACCATTTACAATCATTTGAGCAAGTTGTTCTACAATTGCGGTTTTTCCAACTCCAGCTTCACCTATTAATACTGGATTATTTTTACTTCTTCTGGACAATATTTCTAATATTCTTTTTATTTCTTTATCTCTTCCTGTAATAGGATCTAGGAAACCATTAATTGCTTTTTTATTTAAATCAATACCTATTTCTTCAATAAGTAGTTTTTTATTTGTTTTATTATATAATTTTTTATCTGAAAAATCATTATATATATCATCAATATCAATATTCATATTTGATAAAATTCTAATTGCAACACCCTCTCCTTCATCAAGCAAACTAGAAAATAGATGATTTGTTGTAACTATGCCACTATTGTTTTCTTTCGCATCATCTACTGCATTTTCTAATATTCTTTTTAAAAGTGGCGTATATAAAAACCATTTACTTGGTTTACTTCCTTTTCCAATTATTTTTATGACTTCATTTTTAAATAATTTATAATCTAAATCATATTCTTTTAATTTATCACTGATTTCATTACTGTTTTTTAAAATTCCTAAAAGTAAATGTTCTGATGAAACGTATGGATGATTCAATTCATACATTTCTTTTTTTGCTGTTACTAATATTTTTCTTGCTTCTTCTTCAAAATTGCCAAACATATTTTGACTCCTTTCAATATATCCTATTCAATATATCCTATGTTTATTGTGGTAATATTTGAAAAAGTTTAATCAACAAAATAAAACAAAAAAGAATTCTTTTGAATTCTTTATCCAACTACGTACGGACTACCCTCAGTTCCTTCACCAATCAATGTGATATTAGATGACAGATAAAAAGCTGGGAAAACATAGTAAGGAAATTCAGCAGCACCATAGCAGTTGAGCATGCCACTAGTAACAATAAAATTAGTGTCGGCTGCAAACTGGGAAAACGGCGAACTTGTCCATGCTGGTAGACCTGATCCAACTATTTTATATATCCAGTTATGTACTTGGCTATTATTATAACAACTTGAGTTACTCATATTTGCAGAAACACTTGTACATGCTGAATTTGTTGAAGCTTTTACATAATC
>CAVDHX010000083.1:0-50295 GCA_963609095.1 Sphaerochaetaceae bacterium
TATTTTTTAAATACAGAAAGTCCAAACGAATTTTTATAAACAAAATACAATGGAGAATTTGTAACTAATTCAAAATCACCAACATATTCAACTATATTAGAATGAAAACTCATTTTAAATTCATTCAATCCTTTATATTTGTTATTAGATTTATTTATATTTGATACACCACCAATATTAAACTTTTTAAACCCCATTTTAGCATACCTTCCCATTAATTTCCATATCATCAACTGTTTAGCCCCAAATTTTTTATATTCATTGTCATTACCATCAATAACTAAGTATGCTGTATCTTGCCATTTAATAACCAAAATAGTTGATGTTATAATTCCATTTGGAAATTGTTTTAAATATTTTGTCGCCTCAGCTAATTGATTACGATACTTAACAACTTTTTTATCAACATTTAACTTGTCATTAATTAATTTATCTGTATTTCCTTTTTGACTAATTAATCTGTTACTTAGTTCAGCACTTTTTAAATGATAATTATTATACATTTTTTGTGTATATTTTAAATATTCAGTTGTATCTAATTTACTATAATAAAAATCAATTAAATTATCTTTACTGAAAAAATTATATAAATCTTTAAAATATTGTAAATTTCTTGGATATTTATTTTTTGTCTGTTCATATAGAATATTTAAATCATCAATATTACCGTGATATACTTTTATGCCGTCTCTTACAGCTTTTCTTATTTTATTTCTACAACTTCTATCAATGTTACCAAAAAGTTTAATATAATTTAAATCCAAATTAATTATAGCTTCAAATCTAGGCTTTAATGCTTCAAAATAATTATTATATCCTAAATGAAAATACCCTAATTTTTTAAGCTTATCAAAAATCATATCATAATTTTCATTACTATAAATTATTTTCCCTTGTGAGTTATATATTTTTCTTGTTATCATTGGATTTATTTTAATTGCAACTATATCTCTTTTACCGAGATATTTTTTAATTAGCTTTGTAAAATTAGTAACTAAATTATCATCTTGATAATCAATCAAAAATCCTCTTGGAGCAAGGGCATACTTAAACCCATTTATTTTATAAACTAAAATCAAACTTGCTGCTTTTAATTCATTTCCATCCATAAGTCCTAAAAACATTGAATAATAATTTTGTTCATGCATTGTAAATGCATAATATGGACTTTGATAAAATGAAGATGGCTGAAAATTTTTTGAATATTCTAAGAATTCCGCATTTGTTAGTACTTTTATATGCATAAACTGCCTCCTTTTTTTAATTGTAACATTTATATTTTAACATGTAAAATGAATATTTTAAATTAAATTTAATATAATTTAATGGTGATATTATGAAAATAGGCATTCCCAGAAGTTTGTTTTATTACTACTATGGTGATATTTGGAAAGATTATTTAGATTATCTAAATATAAAATACGTCATATCTCCATTAACAAACAAAGAAATAATGGAAAATGGTGAAGCCATCGCAAACGACGAGATGTGCCTTTCTTTAAAAAATTATTTAGGTCATATAGATTATCTAAAAGATAAATGTGATTATATATTAGTTCCAAGAATAAGTAACTTTAATTCAAATAACCAGATGTGCACTAATTTTTGGGCTGCTTACGATATTGTAAAAAATTTATTTGATATAAAAATATTACATTATAATATAGATTTTGAAAAAAATTATTCAATAAAAAAAGCTTTTTACAATATAGGAAAGAACTTAAAAAAAACAAAATTACAAATTTACAAAGCATATAGATATACCATGAAAAATTATAAAAGAAGAAAGAAAAATAATCATGAAATAATGTTAAATAAATTAAATAGTAAAAAAACAAAAATATTAATAATATCTCATCCTTATAATTTATATGATGAAATGATAGGGAAAGATATTATTAAATATTTAAATAAAAATGATATTGAATTATTATATTCCGATAAATTTGATTATGACATAACAAATAAATTAAGTAAAAAAATATCTAAAGATTTATATTTTAAAAGTAGTAAAGATAACTTAGGTTCTATTGTTTTATGTAATGATAGAATTGATGGAATTATTTTTATCTCATCTTTTCCATGTGCTTTAGATAGTTTAGCTAATGAAATTGCTTTTAGAAAACTAAAAAAACCATATTTAAATCTAGTAATTGATTCAAATACATCATTTGCCGGATTAGAAACAAGACTTGAAAGTTTTATTGATGTTTTAAAAGGAGTGAAATCATGAAAATATCATTTCCTCACATGGGTGATTATTATATTCCAGCTAAATTTTTATTAAAGCATATTTTTAAAAACGCAGAGATTATGATTGCTCCAAAAATAACAAATAAAACAGTTACTTTAGGTTCAAAATATTCTCCAGAATTTGTATGCACACCATTTAAATATACTTTAGGAACAATGATAGAAGCTTTAGAAAACAAAGCTGATATTTTAATTCAAATGGGCGGTGGTTGTAGGTATGGTTATTATAGTGAACTTCAAAATAAAATATTAAAAGATTTAAATTATAATTTTAAATTAATCAATCTAGTAACTGAGGGAAAAACAAACATAATAAAGATAAATAAATTATTAAAACAAATTAATCCAAAATATTCTAAAATAAAAGCTATATATTATACATTTATTACCATTAAAATGATTAAATATATGGATAATATAGATGATTATATTAGACAAAATATTGGATTTGAATTAGAAAAAGGTTCATTTGAAAATTTTAAAAAAAGAATGCTTATATCATTTAGTAAAATAAAAAATTATAATCAATTAAAAAAGACATATAAATATTATCTAAAAAAATTTAAAAATATTAAAATACATAAACCAGATAATTGTTTGAAAATAGGAATAATAGGTGAGTTATATACAATTATGGAACCATTTTCAAATTATTACTTAGAAAAAAATTTAGCTGATCACAATATAGAAATAAAAAGATTTACAAACGTATATTATTTAATAAGGCAAAAGAAAAAAGAATATAAAAAACTATTAAAATATTCCAAAGGTTATTTCAATTACTCTATGGGAGCAGATGCTTCTGATAATATAGCTAGGTGCAAATACCTTTGTGAAAATAATTATGATGGTATTATTCATATAAAATCATCTTTCTGCACGCCAGAGATAGGTGCAATGCCAATTATTAATAAAATAGCAAATGAATATAAAAAACCAGTTTTATTTTTTTCATTTGATTTAAATACGTCAGAAACTGGAATACAAACAAGATTAGAAGCATTTTATGATATGCTAGAAATGAGGAAAAATAAATGAAAGACGTTTACTTAGGAATTGACATAGGTTCAATGTCTACTAAAGGAGTAATTATAGATGATAGTAATAATATAATAGCCCAGTCATATATTTGGACTGAAGCAGATCCTATTCAAGCCGTAAAAAATCTTTTAACAATTTTAAAAAGTAAATTAGATAAAAATTACATAATCAAAGGAATTGGAACAACCGGAAGTGCAAGAAAATTAATAGGTTTAATGCTTCAAGCAAATATAGTTAAAAATGAAATAACAGCTCATGCAGTAGGTACATTATCACTTTATCCAAATGTAAGAACTATATTGGAAATAGGTGGCCAAGATTCAAAAATAATATTATTAAAAGATGGAATTATTACAAACTATGCGATGAATACATTATGTGCAGCTGGAACTGGTTGTTTTCTATCAAGTCAAGCAAAACGATTAGGCATTGATGTTAAAGACTTTGGTAAAATTGCATTAACATCAAAAAATCCTGCTAAAATAGCCGCAAGATGTACAGTTTTTGCTGAATCTGATTTAGTTCATAAAGCACAAGTAGGTTACTTAAAAGAAGATATAATAGCAGGATTATGTAAAAGCATAGTTTTAAATTATTTAAATAACGTTGGTAAAGGTAAAAAAATAAAAACGCCAATTATATTTCAAGGTGGCGTTTCTAAAAATGAAGGGGTAGTTAAATATTTTAAAGAAATATTAAAAGAAGATATCATAGTAGATGAAAATAGTCATTTAATGGGAGCCCTTGGAGTCGCAATTTTATCTAGAAAATATAAAAATGGAAAAATTTATTCATTAGAAATGAAAGATTTAAAATTTGAAACAAAAGCTGAAGAATGTAATCACTGTTCAAATTCATGTGAGCTTTTAAAAATATATCGTAATAGTGAATTGGTTGATTCATGGGGTAGTAAATGTGGTAAATATTAATTACTTTAAAACTAATTTTTTCTCATCAATGAATGTTTTTTTAAAGAAAAATTCTAAATGAACATCATTAAGTGTAGTAATTTTATCTTTAACAGATAAATGTTTAAAATATCCAGAATGAATATATTCATTTTCTAAATTTAAAGTCATATCAATCATCCCAGGATTCTTTTGTTCTGTGAAACATAAATCACTTAATGTTGGTACATTTATAATAAAATTATTACTATTAATTTTAATCCCAGCCTTATGTGAATGACCTTTAAAAACTAATTTATTTGAAGGTAAATTAAATTTAGTCGAAATAGGGTGTTTGATTATGAATTGATCTTTACCAATATTAATTAAACTAATGCCATAATTTAATGGAATAAAATCAGGCCTAATTTTTAATGCTTGATTAATATCCCTGCCATATTCTAAAGATGTAATATCATGATTACCTAAACATATAATATTTAAAATGTGTTTATCATATGGATATTTTTCTAAAACTCTATCAATTTGTTTATCAATATTTTCTACATTTTGATTTCCCTTAGAAAAATTTCCATCAATAATATCACCACAATTTAAAATTATATGAATATCTTTATCACGAGCATATTCATATGCTTTATAAATATAATCTAAATTTTCATATTCATTTCCTATATGCATATCTGAAATAACTAAAGCTTTAAAATTGTCTTTACACAAATTAATTTTTAAACTTCTTTCATTGTAATTATTTTCTTTATAATTTATATTGCCATCATCATAACAATTAAAACCAATTATATATCCTTCACTTTTTAGCTTTATAATCTTTTGATGAATTTGTTTAGGGCTTTTCCATAATATAGATGCTATCTCATTTAATGTTTTTCCTTTATCAATCAAATTTAAAATTATCTCTTCCATCTCTGTCATAAAATCACATCCTAAATTAATTTTACCTTTAAAAAATATTAAAATCAATTAGTTACTTATAATGTTTATAAATATATATAAACATAAAATAATAATGAAAGGAGAACTATAATGAATAAATACTCCAAAAAAATAAATTGTATATTAGAACAAGGAAAAAAGTGTAAAGATAAAATAGGTATCATAGGGCCTACTGGACCACAAGGACCTGCGACAATAGCAGTAGGAGATGTTACAACAGGCCCCGCTGGAAGTAGTGCGAAAGTAGTAAATACAGGAACAAATGAAAATGTAATTTTATCATTTACTATTCCTCAAGGTCTTCAAGGACTTCAAGGTAGTGTTGGTCCAACTGGTCCCCAAGGACAGCAAGGCCTAACAGGTCCGCAGGGGCAGCAAGGTAGTGTGGGACCTCAAGGACCTCAAGGTCCAACTGGACCAGTTTATGAAGCTTTATTTGGAAGAAAATATGACAATCAACCAAATACCATAAGTTTGCAGCCTAATATTTCACAAACAGTTAATTTAAGTGAAACTGGACCTACATCAGGAATAACATCAACAACCCAAGATGCATTAACAATAACCCAAGATGGTAATTATAAAATAGACTACTTTTTTTCCGGTAAAGCAAGTACGAATGCTGAGGTAACAGTAGAAGTAAATCAAGGTGCTGTTCCAATTGGAAGTACAACAATTACGAAAAGTTTAACTGCAAATACATTAACTGATTTTACCGGTAGTACAATAAATGCTATAACAACTGGTACAAATATAACAATAACAATTAAAGCAACAGCAGCCGTTACTATAACCCCAGCTGATGGAACAAACGCATATTTAAACATTACTAAACTTTGATCAAGGATTATCCTTGATTTTTTCATCTTAATTTTGTAAATAATGAGTGAAAATTTCTATAATAATTATATTGACATTTTTATTAATTATATTATAATAAAACCGCTATTTAAGCAGACAAGTCACTGCTGTGTAGCAATTTGAATACTTAGGTAATACTATAAAAAAGATATGGATGTTTGAAAGACATAAATCATTAAACAAATTTTTAGAAAATACCAATAATTAAAAGGAGATTTAAAATGACGAAAGAAGAAATAAATAAAAAAATATTTGAATTACAGTCAGAGGCCGATATTATTAAATTTGTAGATGAAAGATTATCTGAATTAGAAACAAATAGCGAAGAAAAAACTGTTGGACAAAATTATACTGACAGTTTTCAGGATTATATATCACAGAAAGTTCACTATAAAGCAGTCGAAAAAATTAAAAAATCAGACTGCCCAGATTTAGTTTATGATGATAAAACACCATATATTAATTTAATTAAAGAAATCAAAAAGAATAATTGGTATAACGAATTAACACTGATTTCTACAATATTTTATATTATTAATGATTATTTACCATGCGATGATGATTGGGGACTGGCTAGATGTCTAACTTATGCCACTTGCAAAGAAAATAAAATATCAATTCAAACAATTAGTAAAAGAGGCATTGGCTTTTGCTCTGAGAGAGCCGGTATGGCCCATAATATGTTTAAATTTTTAGGCATTGATTCAGAAGTAGTTGTTGGTGCAAGAGGAACTGAGATACACGCATATAATTTTATTTATCCATATGGATATGGAAATGAGCCGATGATTTTATATGATTCATCTTTCTTTGTAAATTTTGTTAAAGATAATAAAACAATATCTTTGGGATTTTTCAAAGCATTTGTGGAGCAAGATTATGAAAAATTAAAAAAAGGCATACCAATTCAGATAGATTTATCAACAACAGAAAAATTATATCGTGAGTTTTATGGTGATAATGGCTTTTTAGATGATTACAGCTTTAAATATGAAACACCAACTTATATTTATGGATTAGAAAATGCTAAAAATTATATAAGTTCAAATGAATCGGGGAAACACCATAATAGACATAACCCCAGCTGACGGAACAAACGCATATTTAAACATTACTAAACTTTGATCAAGGATTATCCTTGATTTTTTTGACTTAATCTATTGACTTAGATTTGTTAAAATGCTAATATGTTTGTAGACACAAAGAGGTGTTTTTTTAATACATTTTTAAAGTAGGTGAATCATATGGCTAAAAAGAAAAAAGAAAAAAAAGAAAGAAAAAAACCACTAGCTGGTGTTAGAAGTGAATTCAAACAAGTTAGATGGCCTAAAAAAAATGAAATGATAAAGTATTCTATTGCAGTACTTTTATGTATTATATTGTTTGCTTTATTTTTCATGTTATCAGATGTTATAATTGCTGGTATTAGAACAGTTATGGGGGTTAAATAATGAAAAAAGAATGGTATGTTGTAAACACTTATTCAGGACATGAAAACAAAGTAAAAGAAAAATTAGAAATGCGTGCTAGTTCAATGGATATGGAAGATTATATCTTAAGAGTAGTAGTACCTGAACAAACAGAAATAGATGCAAATGGAAAAGAAAAAAAAGTAAAAATTTTTCCAGGATACATTTTAGTTGAAATGGTTATGTCTGATGAAGCTTGGTTTATTGTTAGAAACACACCAGGTGTTACTGGATTTATCGGATCGTCTGGTAAGGGAGCTAAACCATTCCCACTAACAGAAGCTGAAGTAGATAGAATATTAGGTTCAATGGGAATGAGCAGATTAGATACTGAAAATGATCTAAAAGAAGGCGAAGAAGTAAAAGTTATTTCAGGACCATTTGAAGGAATGTATGGTAAAATTAAATCAGTTGATTTAAAAGAAGCTAAATTAGAAGTAGCTGTTGACCTATTTGGTCAAGAAACAGTAGTTGAATTAAATTTATCACAAATTAGTAAAGCATAAGTTTACAAACATTAATAAATGTGGTAAGATTATATCGCTATATTAATTTTTGATATAGATTGTGGGAGATTACCAAATGAGATAAAGCGGATAATCATTGGAACCACCCACGAAAGATTTTATTAGGAGGTGTTTTTCGTGGCAAAAGATGCAGTTAAAAAAATTAAGATTCAAATTGCTGCCGGTAAAGCAACACCAGCTCCACCAGTTGGTACAGCATTAGGACCTGCAGGAATTAATTTAGGTGATTTTTGTACAAAATTTAACGATGCAACTAAAGACAAAATGGGAGATATATTACCAGTTGAAATTACTGTTAATGATGATAGAAGTTTCAGCTTTGTAGTAAAAACTCCACCAGCAGCTTTCCTTATTAAAAAAGCTTGCGGTATTAAAAAAGGTTCAACAAAAGGTAAAAACGAACCAGTTGCAACTTTATCAAAAGAAAAATTAAGAGAAATCGCTGAAACTAAACTTCCAGATTTAAACTGTTATACTGTTGAAGATGCAATGAAAATTATTGCTGGAACAGCTTTAAATATGGGCGTTAAAGTTGAAGACTAATACTCACACTATGTGGGAGGACAATATCCGCAAAACCACAAGGAGGTAAGAAAATGAAAAAAGGTAAAAAATATCTAGAATCTGCTTCAAAAGTAGAAAAGAATAAATTATATTCTAAAGAAGAAGCAGTTAAACTAGTTAAAGAAACTTCTTATGCTGATTTTGATGCTTCTGTTGAAGTAGCAATGCATTTAAACTTAGATACTAAAAAAGCTGATCAACAATTAAGAGGAGCAGTTGTTTTACCAAAAGGAACTGGTAAAACTAAAAAAGTTTTAGTAATCGCAAAAGGCGATGCAGCTAAAGCAGCTAAAGAAGCAGGTGCTGATTATGTTGGAGAAACTGAAATGATTGAAAAAATCCAAAAAGAAAATTGGTTTGATTTCGACACTTTAATAGCTACACCAGACATGATGCCAGCTCTTGGTAAAATAGGACGTATCTTAGGGCCTAAAGGCTTAATGCCTAACCCTAAAACAGGTACAGTTACTATGGATACTAAAAAAGCAGTTGAAGAAGTTAAAAAAGGACGTGTTGAATATCGTACTGATTCATTCGGTAATGTACACGTATTAATAGGAAAAGTTTCATTTAGTGAAGAAGATTTACTTGCAAACTTAAAAACCTTTGTAACATTAATTGTTAAATCTAAACCTAGTGTTGTTAAAGGAACATATGTTAAAAATATTTCTTTATCATCAACAATGGGTCCTGGAATTAAGGTTGATGTAACTAGTTTTGACAACTAATTAAAATTATGTTAAAATGAATTTGAATTTGTGCCGTAGACAGTAGGTGCTTTAAAGCTTAATTTCCTACCGAGGAGACTTTTATAAAGTATTTTCGCTCTGGCATATAAGCTAGAGCTTTTATATTTACGGCTAAGAAAGGAAGGTGTTTATCTTTGGCTAATCAAAAAATCTTAGATAAAAAACAAGAAATCATTGATGAAATAGCTGATAAAACTAAAAAAGCAACTGCTACAGTTTTATTTGAATATCAAGGATTAACTGTTGAAGAAACTAATGAATTAAGAAGATTACTAAAGGAAAGTGAATCAGAGTTTAAAATTTATAAAAACACTTTGGTTAAAAGAGCTTTTGATACTTTAAAAATCGATTTAAATGATGATTTAAAAGGGCCTAAAGCTATCGCTTTCGGTGATGATGCTGTTGCCCCAGTTAAAGTTTTATATGACTTTGCTAAGAAACATCCATCATTAATCGTTAAGGCAGGACTTATCGATGGTGAAAAAACAGATGAAGCAAAACTTAAAGAATTATCTAAATTACCATCCAGAGAAGGATTACTTAACATGCTTGCTAGTGGATTTATCTACCCACTTAAGAGCTTATCTATTTGCCTAGATTTATATAGACAAGATTTAGAAAAAAATAATTAGAAAGGAATGATATATATGGCAAAAATTAATAAAGAAGAATTTATCGCTGGTCTTAAAGAAATGACTATGCTTGAAGTTATGGAATTAGTAGATGCAATGAAGGAGGAATTTGGTGTTGATCCAGCTGCTGTAGCTGTTGCTGCTGCACCTGCTGAAGATGCTGAAGCTGCAGGACCTTCTACTGTAACTGTAACATTAACATCTGCTGGACCTAACAAATTACCAGTTATCAAATTAATCAAAGAAATTACTGGTTTAGGTTTAAAAGAAGCTAAAGATTTAGCTGATAACGGTGGAGCTGTTAAAGAAAATATTCCAACAAGCGAAGCTGATGAATTAAAAGCTAAATTAGAAGAAGCTGGCGCAACTGTTGAAGTTAAATAATTATAATTAAAAAGCCTACACTATAAAATATAGTGTGGGCTTTACCCATTTAATAAAAGGAGAGTAGAAATGTCACATTATTTTACAAATGATGAAGTTAAAAGTGAAGAAAAACAAATAAATGTAATTATTAATGATACTAAATTAAAATTCATCACAGATAATGGGATATTTTCCAAAAAAGGCTTAGATTTTGGAACTAGGACTCTTCTGGAAAATATTAAAAATATAAAAGGAAATATTTTAGATTTTGGTTGTGGTTATGGGCCTATTGGAATATATTTAAAAAAAACATTTGATGTAAATGTTGATATGATTGATATAAATAAAAGAGCACTTTCATTAGCTTTGAAAAATGCTAAAATAAATAACGCTGAAGTCAATATATTTGAAAGTAATATTTATGAAAATATTTCCAAAAAATATGATGCAATAGTTACTAATCCTCCGGTTAGAGTTGGTAAAAAAATATTATATGATATTTTATTTGAAGCTAAAAAATATTTAAACGAAAATGGTAAATTATGGCTTGTTATAAATAAAAATCAAGGTGCTAAATCATTAGTAAAAGATTTAGGCAAAGTATACGATGTAACCATTGTTACTAAAAATAAAGGTTTTTATATAATATGTTGTGAAAATCGTTGACTTTTAATATAAAAATCTTTATAATTATAAATTGGCGACATGTATTATTTTATACATGAAAAAAATCCGAAAACTAGTTTATAGGGGTGAAATACTTGGCATACAAAATTCAAAAAATAAACGACAAAAGAGAGAGAAGAAATTACGCAAAAACAAAAAACGCAATTGAATTATCTAATTTATTAGAGATTCAAAAAGATTCATATCAATGGTTTATGACAGAAGGTATCAAGGAAGTCTTTGATGATATTTTTCCAGTGGAAAGTTTTACTGGAAATTTATCTTTAGAGTTCGGTGAATATTCTTTTGATGAACCAAGATATTCCATTAAACAATGTAAAGAAAGGTATACTACTTATGCAGCGCCACTAAAAGTAGAAGCTAGACTTTTCAATGTTGAAACCGGTGAAGTAAAAGAACAAGAAATCTATTTAGGCGATATGCCTATTATGACAGATAGCGGAGCTTTTATAATCAATGGAGCAGAACGCGTTATCGTATCACAATTAGTTCGTTCACCATCAGTTTACTTCGGTAAAGAAGTTGATAAGAAAAATGGTAAAGTTACTGTTGGAGCTCAAATAATACCAACAAGAGGTACTTGGTTAGAATTTGAAACTGATGCTCGTGATATCATTTATGTTAGAATTGATAGAACAAGAAAAGTTCCAGTAACTACATTATTAAGAGCAATTGGTCTTTCAAGTGATAGTGATATTCTTGATTTATTCGGCGAAGATGATTATATTATCAAGACAATTGAAAAAGACACAAATAAAAATACTGATGAAGCATTGATTGATATTCATTCTAAGTTAAGACCTGGTGAACCTAGTACATTAGAAAGTGCTAAAAACCAATTAATTACAAGATTCTTTGATGCATTTCGTTATGATCTAGCAAAAGTTGGAAGATATAAATTCAATAAAAAGTTAAATGTTTTAGATAGATTATATGGATGCAAATTAGCAGAAGACATTAAAGACAATGGTAATGTGGTTGCCAAAAAAGGCGATATAGTTAATAAAGAATTATTAGAAACTTTAAAACCAATTTTTGAATCAGGCTATAATACAAAAGAAACATTAATCAATCAAGATTTAGATACATATTCAACTGTTCAAACAGTTAAAGTATATTCTAAAAAAAATCCAGAAAAAGTTATTACGATTATTGGAAATGATCAAAGTATTGATATTAAACGTTTGACTGTATCTGATATTTATGCATCACTTTCATATTACTTAAATTTATTAGAAGGTATTGGAAACTTTGATGAAATAGATCATTTATCAAACAGACGTGTAAGACAAGTTGGAGAACTTTTACAAAATCAATTCAGAATCGGTGTTAGCCGTATTGAAAGAATGATTAGAGATAGAATGAGTACTCAAGATATTGCTGAAGTAACTCCAAAAAGTTTAATTAACATAAGACCTTTAACTGCTTCAATAAAAGAATTCTTTGGTTCAAGTCAATTGTCACAATTCATGGATCAAATTAATCCTATCGCAGAACTTACACATAAAAGAAGATTATCTTCTTTAGGACCTGGCGGTCTTTCTAAAGATAGAGCTGGAATGGAAGTTCGTGACGTTAATCCATCACATTATGGTAGATTATGTCCTGTTGAATCTCCAGAAGGCCCTAATATCGGTCTTATTACTTCCTTAGCTTCTTATGCTAAAGTAAACGAATATGGATTTATAATGACTCCATATCGTAAAGTAGAAAATAGTAAACTAACTGATGAAATAAGATATATGACTGCAGACGAAGAATTACAATATTATATCGCACCTGCCACAGTTAAATCATCATCAGATGGAGATATACTAGAAGATAATATTCCAGTTAGATATCAAAATGATAATTTAATTATTGATAAATCTAAGGTAGATTATATTGATGTTTCACCACAACAAATTATATCAATTACAACATCTGGTATTCCTTTCCTTGAACACGATGATGGTAAAAGAGCCTTAATGGGTGCTAACATGCAACGTCAAGCAATTCCATTATTAGAAGCTGAAGCTCCATATGTTGGAACTGGTATTGAAGCAATTGCCGCTAAAGATTCAGGCGTAGTAATAATTGCTAAAGCAGATGGTATTGTAGATTATGTTGATGCAAGAAAAATTATTATTAAAAACGCTAAAGGAACTGATACTTATTATCTTGAAGGCTTTGAAAGAAGTAACATGGGTACATGTTATCATCAAAAACCTATTGTTAGAAAAGGCGATAAGGTTAAAACTGGTGATGTAATTGCTGATGGACCATCAACTGATCAAGGTGAAATGGCCTTAGGTAAAAACTTAAAAGTTGCTTTCGTTAACTATGACGGATATAACTATGAAGATGCTGTTATATTAAATGAAAGATTGGTTAAAGATGATGTATTCACATCAATTCATATTAAAGATTATGAAATAGAGTGCCGTGATACTAAATTGGGTGCTGAAGAATTTACAAGAGATATTCCAAATGTAAGCGAAGAAGCACGTAAAAACTTAGATGAAAATGGTATTGTTAGAATTGGTACTGTAGTTAAAGACGATGATATTTTAGTAGGTAAAGTAACACCTAAAGGTATGGCTGAACTTACATCAGAAGAAAAATTATTACATGCAATATTTGGAGAAAAAACAAGAGAAGTAAGAGATACATCCCTAAGAGTACAACACGGTGGTGGTGGAATTGTTCATGATGTTCAAATTTTATCTAAAGAAGATAGTGATGAACTTCCAGCTGGCGTAAGTAAAAAAATAAGAGTATATATTGCTCAAAAACGTAAAATCGGTGTTGGTGATAAAATTTCAGGACGTCACGGAAATAAAGGTGTTATCTCATTGGTACTTCCAGAAGAAGATATGCCATATGATGAAAATGGTAGAACGGTTGATGTTTTACTTAACCCACTAGGTGTACCTTCTCGTATGAATCTAGGACAAATTCTAGAACTTCATTTAGGAATGGCTGCTAAATCATTAAATGTTCATGTTGCTACACCAGTATTTGATGGTGCGACAAGAGAAGAAATAGTTGATGCTTTAAAAGAAGCTGGATTATCAGAAGATGGTAAAATGGTTTTATACGATGGTAGAACTGGTGAACCTTTTGATAACAGAATTAGTGTTGGTATCATGTATATGCTTAAGCTTGATCACATGGTTGATGATAAATTACATGCAAGATCTACAGGCCCATATTCTTTAGTAACACAACAACCATTAGGTGGTAAAGCACAATTTGGTGGTCAACGTTTCGGTGAAATGGAAGTTTGGGCATTATATGCTTATGGTGCTGCTAATATTTTACAAGAAATGATGACAGTTAAATCAGATGATGTTACAGGTCGTGTTAAAGTATATGAAGCATTAGTAAAAGGTGAAGATTTACCTAAATCTGGTGTACCAGAAAGCTTTAGAGTTGTAATTAAAGAATTCCAAGCTTTAGGCCTAGACATAACTGTTTTAAATAATGAAGGAAAATTTGTTGAACTTAAAGAATTAGAAGAAGCAGAAAAAGATACTTATGTTCCTGATACTGATTTAGAAAGTGAAATTTTAAAAGAAAAAGCTAAAACAGAAGCTTTAAAAGCACAACAAGAATTAACAAACGAATTAGATGAATTTGAAGAATCTGAAGAAGATGAAGAACCAACTTTAGAAGATTTACAAAAGTTAGAAGGGGAGGATAATTAATGGATGCAAATAGCTTTGAAGGGTTAAGAATAGCCATTGCCTCACCAGAAAAAATTCGTTCATGGTCTTATGGTGAAGTAAAAAAAGCCGAGACAATGAACTATAGAACATTAAAGCCAGAAAGAGATGGACTATTTTGTGAAAAAATATTTGGTCCAACTAAGGATTTTGAATGTTCATGCGGAAAATATAAAAGATTAAGATATAAAAATATTATTTGTGATAGATGTGGTGTTGAAGTAACTAAATCTAAGGTACGTCGTGAACGTATGGGACACATTGAACTTGCTACACCAGTTTCACACATTTGGTTTTTCAAGGGCGTTCCATCTAGAATGGGACTAGTCCTTGATATGTCACCAAGAGAATTAGAAGAAGTTTTATATTTCGTATCATATGTTGTTTTAGACCCAGGTGATACACCACTTGAGAAAAAACAAACAATAAGTGATAAAGATTACCGTTCTTACTATGAAAAATATGGAAACACATTTAGAGTAGGAATGGGTGCAGAAGCAATTCAAGAATTATTAAAACAAGTTGACTTACAAAAAGAAGTTGATGAAATTACTAAAGAAATTGCTGAAATTAAAGATTCATCTAGTCAAAAACGCATTCGTTTAATTAAAAGATTAGATGTCTTAGATGCATTTTTAGAATCAGGTAATCGTCCTGAATGGATGATTTTAGAAGCACTTCCAGTAATACCACCTGAGCTTAGACCAATGATTCAATTAGATGGTGGCAGATTTGCTACATCAGATTTAAATGATTTATATAGACGTGTAATTAACCGTAATAATCGTTTAAAAAAATTAATTGACCTATCTGCTCCATCAATCATTATCCAAAATGAAAAACGTATGTTACAAGAAGCAGTAGATGCATTATTTGATAATGGTAGACGTGGTAAAAATATCACTGGACCAGGAAATAGACCTTTAAAATCTTTATCTAGTATGCTTAAAGGTAAACAAGGCCGTTTCCGTCAAAACTTATTAGGAAAACGTGTTGATTATTCTGCTCGTTCAGTTATCGTAGTAGGTCCATCATTAAAAATGTATGAATGTGGTATTCCAAAAGAAATGGCTTTAGAATTATTTAAACCACATGTTATTAATGGTTTAGTTTCAAAAGAAATTGCAAGTAATATTAAAGCTGCTAAAAGAATGATTGAAAATCAAGATGAACGTGTTTGGGATGTTGTTGAAGAAAAAATTAAAGAACATCCAGTATTACTTAACCGTGCTCCGACTTTGCACAGATTAGGTATTCAAGCATTCGAACCTAAATTAATTGAAGGTAAGGCAATTAGACTTCATCCATTAGTTTGTGCCGCATTCAATGCTGACTTTGATGGAGACCAAATGGCTGTTCACTTACCAATAAGTGAAGAAGCTCAAGCAGAAGCAAGATTATTAATGTTAGGTGCTAATAACATCTTATCTCCAAAAGATGGCTCTCCTATCGCTACTCCTGGACAAGACATGGTTTTAGGTAACTACTATCTAACTATGGAAAAAGAAGGATTAGAAGGAGAAGGTAGAGTATTTAGAAATTCTAACGATGTTATTATGGCATATGAAAGAAGAGAAATAACTCTTCATACAAGAATTGCTTTACCAGTAAAATCATTTAAACATAAGATATTCCCAGATAAATACATGGATAAGTATTTAGTAACTACACCAGGTAAAATTATATTTAATGAAATTTTTCCTGATACTTTCCAATATATAAATGATGGCTCAACTGATAATATTTCTAAAAGTACACCTTCTAAATATTTTATTGATAAAGGTAAAAATATTAAAGAAGAAATTAAAAATATGCCTATAGTAAAAGCATTAAATAAAAGTGCTTTAGTTAAATTAATTGCTCAAATTTATAAACGTTATCACACAACTGAAACATCAGTTATGCTTGATTCAATTAAAGATTTAGGATTTAAATATTCTACTTTATCAGGTATTAGTATCTCAATAGATGATATTAAAGAAAGTCCACTTAAAAAAGATGTAATTGCAAAAGCTAATGAGAAGGTTAGTTCAATTACTAAACAATTTAAACGTGGTTTAATTACTGATAAAGAAAGATATGATGCAGTTATTCAAACTTGGTTTGATGCTAAAAGTGAATTATATGCTGACTTAGATAAAATATTAAAATCTAATCCAGATTCATCAATTACAATGATGATTGATTCAAAAGCCCGTGGTTCAATTGACCAATATGGACAAATGGCTGGTATGCGTGGTATCATGCTTAAACCAAACGGTGATTATGTAGAAATACCAGTATTATCATCATTTTCTGAAGGGTTAACAGTATCTGAATTCTTTACTTCTACTCATGGTACTCGTAAAGGTGCTGTTGATACAGCCTTAAAAACAGCTGATGCTGGTTATTTAACTAGACGTTTAGTTGATGTTGTACAAGATGTTATTGTTAAAGAAGAAGATTGTGGTACTGATCAAGGTGTAATTGCTCAAGCATTCTTCAATACTGATGGAACACCAATTGAATCATTAGAAGATAGAATAATCGGTAGATATACAAGTAAAAAAATTATTAATCCAGAAACTAAAGAAGTAATTGTAGATAAAGATGTCTATATTACTGAAGTAATTGCTGAAAAAATAGTTAAAGCTGGAATTACTAAAGTTCCAATTAGAAGTATTTTAACTTGTAAAACTGATCACGGTGTTTGCCGTCATTGTTATGGACGTAATTTAGCAACCGGAGCTGAGGTAGAACTTGGTGAAGCTGTTGGTATCATGGCCGCACAATCAATTGGTGAACCTGGTACACAATTAACAATGCGTAACTTCAATACTGGTGGAGTTGCCGGTGGTGATGATATTACTCAAGGTCTTCCACGTGTTACTGAAATTTTTGAAGCTCGTAACCCTAAAGGTAAAGCTACAATTTCAGAAATTAATGGTGTTGTAAGTAAAATTGAAGAAGACGGTGGCATTTATAAAGTATACGTTAAAAACGATGTTGAAACACGTGAACACGTATCAAATTATGGTGCTAAACTTGCAGTAGAACAAGGTGAAGAAGTTAAAGCAGGTCAAAGACTTACTCATGGTGCTATTTCACCTAAAGAATTATTAGTTGTAACAGATCCACTTACTGTACAAGAATATATTTTATTTGAAATTCAAAAAGTATATCGTTCTCAAGGTGTTGATATTTCTGATAAACACGTTGAAATTATGGCACGTAGAATGATTTCTAAAATTAAAATTGTTGATTCTGGTGATTCATTATTCTTACCAGGTACTATGATTAATATTCATAAATTTACTGAAGAGAATAAAAAACTTATCTTAGAAGGAAAACGACCTTCTACTGGTAAACCAGTATTACTTGGTATTACAAAAGCTTCTTTGGAAACTGAAAGCTTCTTATCTGCCGCTTCATTCCAAGAAACTACTAGAATCTTAACAGATGCAGCTGTTCATGGTAAAGTAGACCATTTAAATGGTTTAAAAGAAAATGTTATTATTGGTAAATTAATACCAGCTGGAACAGGTGCTAAAAAATATCGCGAAAGTGAATATACTTTAGAAAATCAAATTTTAAATGAAGAGCCTCTAGAGGCATTAGAACAAGAACTTATGGATTAAGTTCTTGTTTTTAAATTGCTTAATACATGAAATTACTGTATAATTAAATAAGTGTAGGAAGTGAATGCTATGTATTTAAAATCATTAAAAGCTCATGGATTTAAGTCATTTGCTGATAAAACTAATTTAGAATTTTCAAATGGTATAAACGGTATTGTTGGACCAAATGGTTCTGGTAAAAGTAATGTAGTTGATGCTATTAGATGGGTATTAGGAGAACAATCTGTAAAATCATTAAGAGGCGACGGAACTATGAGCGATGTTATTTTTTCAGGTAGTAAATCTCGTAATGCTATGAACGTCGCATCTGTTAGTCTACTTTTTGATAATAAGGATAAATATTTACCTTATGATTATGATGAAATTGAAATTAAAAGAAGAGTATATAAAGATGGAACAAATGAATATTATTTAAATGGAGAAAAAGTTAGATTAAAAGATTTAACTAATTTACTTTTAGATAGTGGGATTGCTAAAGAAAGTTTTAATATTATCTCACAAGGTAAAATTGAAAGTATAATTAGTAGTAAACCTGCAGATAGAAGAGTAATTTTTGAAGAAGCTTCTGGAGTTTTAAAATATAAAAGAAGAAAAGAAGAAGCTATTAAAAAGCTAGAAAAAACACATGATAATAAAAAAAGAATTAATGATATTATATTAGAACTTACATCTAGGCTAGAACCTTTAAAAATAGCTAAAGAAAAAGCATTAGAATATAAAGAGGTTAATGGTAAATTAGAAAATTTAGAAATATCTTTAATTACAGAAGAAATTACTAATATTAATTTTGAATATCAGAGTTCTAAAGATAAAGTTGATATTTTAAACCAAGAAGTTATAAAGTTAATGACAAGTGGTAATCAAAATGAAGCCAAAATAGAAAAATATAAAAATGATATAGTTTCATTAGATGAACAAATTAAAATTATGCAAAATAAAATATTAGAATTAACTACTTTATCGGAAAGATTAAATAGCCAAAAAAATTTAATTAATGAAAGACAAAAAAATAAAGTAGAAGATGCACGACTTCATGATAATATTTTAAATTTAAAAGAAAAACAATTAAATACCGAAAATAATATTTCTATGCAGATGAATGAAATCGCTGATTTAAAAAATGATATTGAAAATTTAGATAAAAATAAAATAAATATTCAAACAAAACAAAATGAGATAAAACAAAATAAAAATACAATTGAGGTTAAATTAACTAATTTAATTAGAGAAAAAACAAATTTAGAATTTAAAATAGAAAGTTTAAAGTCATCAATAGAAAATGGTGGTTCTTTACCACAACCAGTTAGAAGTGTTTTAAATAACCCTAAACTACGAGGTATTCATAATGCTTTAGGTAATTTAATTGAAGTTGAAAATAAATATTCAACAGCAATTACAACATCATTAGGTTATAATACCAATAACATAATAGTAGATAATTCAAAAGCCGCAAAAGAAGCTATTAATTATTTAAAACAAATAGGAAGAGCTACATTTTTTCCTTTAGATGTCATTAAACCAAAATATATTGATAATAATACTTTAAATATTATTAAACAGGCTAATGGTTTTATTGATATTGCTAGTAATTTAGTAAAACATGAAAATATATATAATAATATTATTTTAAATCAACTTGGAAATATTATTGTTGTAGATAATATTGATAATGCGAATGCGTTAAGTAAAAAAATATTAAATAAATATCGTATAGTAACTTTAGATGGTGAAATTATTCATGTTGGTGGTTCAATGACTGGTGGTAAATTAGCCAAAACACGTAATATAATTGCTGATAAGTATGAATTAGAGACTGCACAAAAATTAAAAGAAAATGTAATCTTAAAAATTAAAGAAATAGAAAATGAAATAAATGAAATTGATTATAATCTAAAAGCATATGATGATAAAATTTATTTAATTGATAAAGATAAAATGTTAAAAACAGATTCTTTGAATAATAAAAATAATCTTTTAAGTAATTTAAAAAATGATTTAAATCAAATAAATTTTGATATCAATAGTATAAATAAAATGATTTCAGGCGGTCTTTCAAATGAAGAAGAAGAAATTTTAAATAAGTATTATGCAGCTGTTAAAACAAAAAATGAAGCTGAAGCTGAAGCTAATAATTTAAATAAAGAAAAAAATAACTTAAATGAATTATTAGAGGATTATGAAAAATCACTTAAAAAAGAAAATAATTTATATACAGCTAAATCAAACGAATTAAAAGATTTAGAAATAAAAGCAAGTAGAGCAGAAGTAAAATTAGATAATTTACTTGCAACTTTAAGTGAAACATATAGTATGACATATGAAAAAGCAAAAGAAAATTATAAACTTGATATAGATTTTTCGGTAGCAAAAAATGAAGTCAATAAATTAAAAAGAAAATTAAAAGAAATAGGCCCTGTTAATTTATCCGCACCAGAAGAATTTACTGAAGTAAATACAAGGTATGAATTTTTACAAAATCAAATGAACGATTTGGAAAATGCTGAAAATACATTACTTGAAATAATTGATGAAATGGATAAAGTTATGATAAATGATTTTTCTAACACGTTTAAAACTATCAGTATTAACTTTTCTGAAACCTTTAAAGAACTATTTAATGGTGGTCATGCAGAATTAAAATTAACTGAACCAAATAATATTTTAGAAACTGGTATTGATATAATAGCATCTCCTCCTGGTAAAAAATTAAGCAGTATTTCATTACTATCAGGTGGCGAAAAAACATTGACTGCAATAAGTTTATTATTTGCAATTATAAAATCAAAACCTTCTCCTTTTTGCATATTAGATGAAGTAGAAGCAGCTTTAGATGAAGCAAATGTTGATACATTTGGTAAATATGTACAAAAATTAAAAGAAAAATCACAATTTATAATAATTACTCACAAAAAGAAAACTATGGAATATGCAGATATTTTATATGGTATAACAATGCAAGAATCTGGTGTCAGTAAACTTGTGAGTGTAAAATTAGAAGAAATAAAATAATTTATACTGGAAGGCAGAGCCTTCTTTTCATTTGAAAAATAATTAAAATTGTTGTATAATAACAAGCCTAAAAGGGGGAGATATTATGTTAAAAGAATATTTAAAGAAAGAAAATTATAATATAATGCAAATAGAAAAAATCGTTAATTTTATAAAGCAAAATAGAGTTTTAGAACAAACAGCGATTAAAAATTTGGAAAATATAAGTGAATATTTTCATTTGAAAGGTTATAATAATATTCAAATTAAGAAATTAATTATGCGTAGTTTGGTATTATGTAATTATCATATTGAAAAATTGGATATAAAAAGGAATTATTTTTTGAATTTAGGATTTACTGATGATGAAATAAATAAAATGAGTATAAAATCTACAATTATATATTGTTATAACTTAGATATTATTGAAAACCGATATAATTTTTTGCTAAATTATTTTGAAAAACAAGATTTACATAAAATGCTTTTAAATTTTCCGAATATATTAAATTTTAAAAAAGAAAAAATAATTAAAAGAAGAAATTATTTAAAATCTTTAGGATTTACAGATAAAGAAATAAATAAAATGAGTAAACATTTGCCGAGTATATATGCACACAGCACACAATCTTTAGAAGAAAAAAGAGAATATTTTGTTTCAATCGGTTTTAAGCAAAATGAGATTAATAAAATGATAATATCTTTACCTAATATTTATGGATATTCAATTTCAAATTTAAGTGATAAGTATAATTATTTGTTAAATTATGGTTATAGTGAAGAAGAAGTTCATAAAATGATTGTTAATTTTCCTGAAATATTTAGTTTAAACAAAGAAAATTTAGAAAAAAAATTTCATTATTATGAAACTTTAAATCTTCATAATGTTGTTGTTAATCAAACAAAAAGATTAATGCAAAGTATTGAACTTACATATGCTAGAAATTGTTTTCTAGCAAGTAATTATATCTTAATTAATGAAAACAATTATCGTTTACTATTTTTAGACAGCACTAGATTTTTAAAAAAATTCAACATTGATAAAGAAAAACTTTTAGAAATTTATCCATATAATGATTTCGAAAAATATCTAGAAAATAATAATTTAGTTTATTTTGATGAAAAAAACAATTATAAAAAATACAATAAAACTTTGAAATAAAAGTAATTTAAATAAACAATTGCGTGTTTACTATTGAAAATAGTATTTAATAACGTAATTCAGAAATTTTGCCTGGAGTTGTTATAGCATATTAACAGTGAATATTACAAGTAATGCAACCAAAAATTAACACAGCAAAACATATTAGAAACACATCTTGATATAATCGCACCACCTCTAGGTAAAAAATTATTCCTTTATGGAATTTTTATTTTAAAAGTTTATTATTTTAGTGTATAATATGTAACTAAAAGAAGGAGATAATATGTTAGAAGAATACTTAAAAAATAAAAATTATAACATAAAACAAATAAAAAAAATTACTGATTTTGCAAAGAAAAATGGAACTTTAGAACAAACAATGATAGCAAATATTGAAAGCATGAATAAATATTTAAAAACAAAAAGATATAATAAAAATCAAATAGAAAAATTAATCATGAAAAATATATTTTTATATAATTGTCATACAGAAACATTAGAAAAGAAAAGAAATTTCTTTATACATTTAAAATTTACTGAAAATGAAATAAATAAAATGAGTATTAAATCTTCCGCTATATATTCCTATAATATAAAAACAATAGAAGAAAGATATAATTTTTTATTAAATTTTTACAATAAAAATGAACTACACGGAATATTATTAATGTTTCCAAACATATTAAATTTAAAAAAAGAAAAAATAATTAAAAGAAGAAATTACCTAAAATCATTAGGATTTTCAGAAAATGAAATAAACAAAATAAGTAAACACCTACCAAGTATATATGCTTATAGTATGCAATATTTAGAAGAAAAAAGAAACTATTTTATTTCAATCGGTTTTAAACCAGAAGAAATAATTAAAATAATTGTTACAATGCCAAATATTTATGGCTATTCAATTGAAAACTTAAAAGATAAATATAACTACTTAATAAACTATGGATATAGCAAAAAAGAAGTTCATCAAATGATTATTAATTTCCCAGAAATATTTAACTTAAAAAAAGAAAATTTAGAAAAAAAATTTCATTATTATGAAACTTTAAATCTTCATAATGTTGTTATTAATCAAACAAAAAGATTGATTCAAAGCACTGAACTTACATATGCTAGAAGTTGCTTTCTAGCAAGCAGCTATATCTTAATTAATGAAAATAATTATCGTATTTTATTTCTAGATAATGATAGATTTTCTAAAAAATTTAATATTAAAAAAGCCAAACTTTTAAAAAAATATCCATATGATAAATATGAAGAAAATTTAGAAAAAGGTAATTTAATATATTTTGATAAAAATAATTGTAAAAAATATGTTAAGACTTTAAAATAAAAATACTTTCATGTATAATTAAAAAGGTGATAAAATGTTAAAAGTAAATAATTTGTGTGTTCGCTATGGTAAAAGAGTTTTATTTGATGATGTTAATTTAGAATTTTCATCTGGTAATTGTTATGGAGTAATAGGTGCGAATGGTGCAGGCAAATCAACTTTTTTAAAAATATTAATGGGTCAAATTGATAGTACTAAAGGTGACGTTATTAAAGGTAACGATGAACGCATTTCCTATTTAAAACAAGATCATAACATATATAATGACTACACTGTAATTGATACTGTCATAATGGGTAATGATAGACTATATAAAATTATGAAAGAAAAAGAAACTTTATATATGAAAGAAAACTTCACAAATGAAGATGGTATTAAAGTAGCAAAATTAGAAGATGAATTTGCATCTTTAAATGGATGGGAAGCAGAAAGCGATGCATCTATACTATTATCTGGTCTTGGACTTAATATAGACTTATATGATAAAAAAATGGGCACTTTAAAAGACAAAGATAAAGTAAAAGTATTACTGGCTCAAGCCTTATTTGGAAAACCAGATATATTACTACTAGATGAACCAACTAACGGATTAGATATTCAAAGTAAAATATGGCTTGAAAATTTTTTATTAGACTTTAATGGAACTATTATTTTAGTATCTCATGACAGACATTTTTTAAATAAGGTTTGTACTCATATGGTTGATATTGATAGAGAAAGAATTCAAATAACAGTTGGTAATTATGATTTTTGGTATAAATCAAATGAACTTATGCAAAAGCAAATAAAACAATCTAATAAGAAAAAAGAAGAAAAAATAAAAGAATTGCAATCATTTATTGCTAGATTCTCAGCAAACGCTTCTAAATCTAAACAAGCAACATCAAGAAAAAAATCACTTGAAAAAATAACCTTAGATGAATTAAAACCATCCACTAGAAAATATCCTTATATTAATTTTGAATATGAAAAAAGGTTAGGAAAAGAAATAATAACATTAAGTAAAATTAACGTTACTATTGATAATAAAACAATAATAAAAAACTTAAATCTCAATATTAAAAAAGATGATAGAATAGCCTTAATCGGAGAAAATGAAATAGCTAAAACAACACTACTTCAAATTCTAGCAGGTGAAAAAACACCCGATAGTGGAGAAATTAAATTTGGGTCAACCGTTTTAACGTCTTATTTTCCTAAAAATCATGATAAATATTTTAAAGAAGATACAGATTTAGTAGAATGGCTAAGAAAATTTTCTGAAAATAAAGATGACAGCTTTGTTAGAGGATTCTTAGGAAGAATGCTATTTTCATCAGAAGAAGCTTTGAAAAAAGTAAATGTATTATCTGGTGGTGAAAAAGTAAGGTGTATGTTTGCCAAAATGATGTTAAATAAAGGTAACGTTTTGTTATTGGATGAGCCAACAAACCATTTAGATATTGAATCAATCACATCATTAAATAATGGTTTAAATAAATTTGACGGTCCAATCGTATTTGCAACATTTGATACAGAACTCATCTCAACACTTGCCAATAGATTAATTCTAATTAAAGACGATGGTACATATATTGACAAACAAATGACATACGATGAATATTTAGAAAAATATGAATGTTAAGTCATTTAATCTATGTTAAATCAATTATTATATTTAAAATTAAAAACCTTATGGAAAGCCATAAGGTTATTTTATATTATCAAATGAATATTTAAATACTCTATATGCATATTTTTTAGCATTATATTTAAATTGTTTTATTAAATTACCATCACTGTCATATTCACCAAACGAATTATCTTTACCACTTCCAACTATGATATTATCTTCATATAGTTGAACATCGCTTACTATACTTGAATAAGGCACTTTTATACTTGTTACCAAAGTGTATGTTTTATCATTGTCATTTACCTTATATTTATAAAAATATGATGTTTCTCCAGAAGTATATGAACCTATATTTGGAAAGTTTGACCAAGATATATCTTTCCTTGTCGTTATATTTCCAAAATTATTATTAAACATTGTTAAATAATATTCATCCTCTCCAGAAATGTATGTTACTGCATGTTGTCCTGCTTGTGATGTAAAATCATTAGTTTTAGTATATAGTAAGTTTTTATAACTTGTTCCTTCTAACATTGATTCATCAGCTAATAAGTATTTTATCTTAGGATTTGTTTTATAATTAGTAACATAAATAATCATACTAAGTTCTCTTGATGAAAGTATAGCATCATTTCCTTTTATACTAATACTATTTATATGAATCCAATCTAAAGCAGTTCCTCCATAGCTATTTTTTCCTGGATTTACAGCTTTTTTATAAAGCTCTGGCAATAAATTTTTCATATCTAATACCTTATTTATTTTACTGGTTTCAAGATCAAGGGTAATAACTACATCTTCAATTGTTTCTGTGTTATCTTCATTTACTAAAATTGATAATTTATTTCCATCCAAAACCATGTCGTGATGCATAGAATAATTTCCAAGATTATATATTTTTTCTATTTTACCCAAGGAATTTACCTTGATTATACCTTTTTTAGAGTAAGGATAATACATATAATTATCCTTAAATATTATTCTGTCCGCTCTATAGCTATCTAATACTAGTTCATTTCTTAATATTCCTTCATTATCATATAGATAAATATTTGATGCATAGTTTTTATCATGGCCTAAAACAGTATATAGACCATTTGTTAATTTTTCGCTTGAACCTGTTGTTTGAAGTTTAGTATCTATATTATTGTTTGAAGGTGTTGTTATTTTAATTTGTTTTTTATTTTTACCACTTGTTAAAGTTAAAGTATTTGTTTTACCTGGTATGAACCCTATTAGCTGGTGTTCCTTTTTATTATTTAAACTATTTATATAATCACTATAACCAGTTGTTTCAATTTTATAGTTAAGATTTTTATAAGATTTACCTAGATATACATAATATGATTGCATACCAGTACCATATGGATTATATATTATAAGAGGATTATTAATTGAATAGTTTTGTTTTGCTTTTAAATCCTTAATTTTTTGTTCAATTACATTTTGATAATTAATATTAAATATTGATATTTTTTCTTTCGTTTTTACCTCATAAACTCCTTCACTGTTTTTTTCTAAGGTGATGGTATTATTTAGCCATAAAAGATTATTTTGTTTATTTTTTTGAAAATTTGTATACAATATTTTTATTAGAAATCCTATTATTGTAATGGTTAATAGAATTAAAATTATTTTTATAAATTTTTTCATAATTCACTCCCTTTAGTAATTATGTTATCCAAAAAGAGTGAAATTAAAATGAAATATTTGTAAAAAATGCATGAAAAAAAGTCTTTCAAAGACCTTTATTTTTAAAATGGCGTCCCCGGAGAGATTCGAACTCGCGACCCACGCCTTAGAAGGGCGTTGCTCTATCCAGCTGAGCTACGGAGACAGCTTTGCTTGACACAAACAATTATACTATAACTTTACACATTTTTCAATAGTGTTTTTACCTTTTTATTAAAAAATGTTATAATTAACATAGAAAGAGGAATATATATGGGCTATAAAATCAATGATTATTTTCTACAATTAAAATCAATAATAATGAAGGAACTTAACATAGTTACTGAATTAAGCGATGAAGAGTTAAAAAATAATTTGGATTTTTTAATAGCTTCTTTTGAGGATGAATTTAAAAATATTTATCCTTCATTGTTTATTTATACATATTATAAAAAATTATTAGATGGCAGCTTTAATAATATTCTATTTTTTGTTTTAAATAAAAAAACATTAAATATCGATGGAAAAGAAAATATATTGAAACAGGAAAGAAATGATATGAAAAATTCTTTAGATATGATTGGAATGGAGTATATTAATAACTGCTTTGTTAGTAAGATTAGTGGAAAAACCTTTAATAGTAATCAAAAAGCTGATGAAATAATAAATAATGATGATGTCTTTCTAAGGCCTCCTAAGGGAGACCCTAAATTGATTGGACCTCATGCACTTCCAACTTTAGCTTATGATTCTGATTACTGGGTTAAATTTAAAGATGATATGTGTGAATATATTTCTCAATTTGAAAAGAATAATGATAGAGAAGAAATAAAAAATTATTATTCTTGCGTAAAGATGTATAATGCTTATATTACAGTATTAGGCATGAAAAATTTAGAGGGAGGAAATTATGTCAAAAATTAAAGATATTAAAGCAAGAGAAATTTTAGATTCAAGAGGAAATCCTACTATTGAGGTAGATATTATTTTAGAAAATGGTATTGTTGGAAGAGCTTCAGTACCATCAGGGGCTTCAACTGGTTCAAAAGAAGCCATTGAACTTAGAGATAATGATAAAAGTAGATATATGGGTAAAGGAGTTTTAAAAGCCGTTAGTAATGTGAATGAAATATTAAAAAAGCCTTTAATTGGTATGGAAACTGGTTTACAAAGAGAAGTTGATGATATATTAATTTCACTTGATGGAACTTTCAATAAAAGCAAATACGGAGCAAATGCTATTTTGGGTATTTCATTAGGATATCTTAAAGCAAGTGCACTAGATAAGAAAACTAATATTTATAAATTATTTGGTGAAGATATATCTATGCCAAAAGCTATGATGAATATTTTAAATGGAGGTATGCATGCAGATAATGGCTTGGATTTTCAAGAATTTATGATTATTCCAATGGCTGATACATTTAAAGAAAGATTAAGAATAGGTAGTGAGGTTTTTCATAATTTAAAAGATGTATTACATGAAAATGGATATAATACTTCTGTAGGCGATGAAGGTGGTTTTGCCCCTAATCTAAATACAAATGAAGAAGCATTGGATATGATTATTAAAGCCATTATAAAAGCTGGATATAAACCAAGAAAAGACGTTAACATTGCTTTAGATGTTGCTTCAAGTGAATTTTATGAGGATGGTATTTATAATTTAAAAGGAGCAAATTTAAAATTAACTACAGATGAACTTATTGATTATTATGAAGATTTGATTAATAAATATCCAATTGTTTCTATTGAAGATCCTGTTGATGAAAATGATTGGGATGGATTTAAAAAAATTACTGAAAAATTAGGAGATAAGGTTGATCTTGTTGGTGATGATCTATTTGTTACTAATATAAAATACCTTCAAAAAGGCATTGATATGCATGCTGGAAATGCCATTTTAATTAAAATGAATCAAATAGGAACAATTAGTGAAACTATTGATACAATTAATTTAGCTCATAAGAATGGTTATAAGACAATTATTTCTCACCGTAGTGGTGAAACCGAAGATTATTCAATTGCAGATTTAGCTGTTGGTTTAAATACCAAAAATATTAAAACTGGTTCACTATCTAGAACTGATAGGACATGTAAATATAATGAATTATTAAGAATAGAAGAGGAACTATATGAAAAATAATGGTTTTACTTTAATTGAACTTTTAGGCGTTATTGTAATATTAAGTGCCATTTTACTTATTATTGTTCCCGATGTTACTAATAATATTAAAAAAGTTCAAAATAATTCCGATGAAAATACTAAAGAAAATATTATTTTAGCCGCACAAAATTGGGCTAGTGATAATAAAGGTATTTTAAATAGTAAAACTACATATAGTGTTGCTTTAGAAACTTTGCAAGATGAAGGTTATTTAGAAGATGATATTAAATTACCATCAACAGGCAGTAAAATAGAAAAAGCTTGCGTTTTAATTAGTATTAAGCAAACTGAAAACAAACCTGCATATTCATATACTTATAAGGATAAATGTTAGAGGTGAGATAATGAAAAAAGGATTTACCTTAGTTGAATTACTAGCCGTAATTACCATATTGGGTATAATTGCACTATTAGTATCTACTTCTGTAGTAGGAACTTTGAATAAAACTAAATCTTCACTTTCTAATACCCAAATTACTACAATAGAAAAAGCTGCTGAAAAGTGGAGTATTGTAAATGCTGATAAATTACCTTTAGATTCTAGTGAATATTCGGTTGATATTAATACCTTAGCAAATGATGGATATTTAGATAGTTCGGATTTAAAAAATCCTAAAAATAATTCTAAGATATGCGGCGATGTTAAAATAAATTACGTTAGTGAAAAAAAACAATATAAATACACTTTTACTAGTAAGACATGTTAAAAAGCTATGAAAACCATAGCTTTTATTTTATCCAATTTTTTCCATCAACAGCTCTTGATACAAGTAGAGCACAACTAGTATCACCGACAGCATTAAGCATTGTAGCTGGTGCATCTATTACCGTTGCTATCATCGTTAGAACGGGTAGAGCTGCTACCGGAAATCCCATCATTGATATTATCATCATCTCACTAATTGTACCCCCACCAATAGGAACAGCACTTATTAAAAGTGATGCAATTAAAGCTGTAAATAATGCTTGGAACATTATAGCAGGATCTGATATATTTGTTCCAAATAAACATACTAGAAACATTATTTTAAATACACTACCTATCATCGAACCATCTTGATGAAGATTTGTTGCTAGTGAAATTGTTGTTTCACTTACATCATGTGAAATATTCATTTTTTTAGCACTATCTATATTAACTGGTATGCATGCTGCAGAAGAACAAGTTGCTAAAGCAGTAAAGGTTGATGGTAAAATATTTTTCCACCAAATTTTAACTCCTTTTTTTCCACCAGCAATATAGGCATATAAGCTATACATAATTGTGTAATATCCAAAAGCCACTATAGCATATAGTATAAATGTTTTAAAAAATCCAACAGCTATACTTGATCCAAATTCACCTACATATGATGCAAAGTAACATCCAATTCCAATAGGTGCATAGTACATTGTTATTTTAATGAAATTAAATATAACACTATGAGCACTTTCTAATACTTTTAAAAGTGGTTCGGCTTTTTCTTTACTCATACGCATTGCAAATCCAAATATTAAAGCAAAGACAACCATTGCAACTACATTTTCTTTTGAAAGTAGTCCTGTAAAATCATCAACACTTATTAATTTAACAGTACTTTCTAAGATATTTAATTTTGCTGTAGATTCGGTTTTACTATTAAACATTTCTTTTATTGCTTGCGTTTCTCCTTTATCTACTAAATTTACATTTTTAATACTTATAAATCCTATAAGCACAGCAATAATAGATGTAATTATAAAGACAAAAACTGTCCATCCCATAATTTTTCCAAGTCTTTTTGGATGTTTAACCTTTGCCACTGCTAATGAGATTGTTAAAAATATAAGTGGCATAATAATAACAAACATTAGATTCAAAAATAAATCCCCAAATGGTTTCACAACAGCAGCCTTTTCTTTGAATATAAGTCCAGCTGTAGCCCCTATTATCATTGATAAAATAAGTATAATCATTGTTTTATAATTTTTCCAAAATTTTTTCATTTTTTTCCCTCCTATAATCAGTATAGTTAATTAGATGGAAAATTGCTAATTTGTGTAATCCACGCAAAATTTAAAAATCCACGTCTTTTCCGATGAATTTTATGCTATAATTAAAAAGGAGGAAGTTATGAAAAAAAATTTTATTAAAATGAATAATTCTGATAATCAATTATCACTTGGAAATTTTTGTAGAATTGTTAAATCTTTAGCGCAAAATAAAGGATTCGCAAATCAAACTGAGGTATTTTATACAATATTTGGTGTTGATAATGTAAGCGATTCTACAATTAATAATTATTGTATTGGATATAGATGCATAGGCAGTGAGTTTAGACAAATATATATTAAAAGAAAAAAGCAATTTGAAATAGATAATTCTATATTTGATGAAACAATATTAGGCTTAATGTCTATTTTAGATGGTGAAATTTATTTAAAAACAACTCATCAATATGTTTTAGAAAAATTAAAAACACACAGTTTAGCAAACAAATTAATTTTATACATGTATAATATTGCGAAAAATGATAAATCTGTATCTGATGAATTTACTAAGAAATTATCTAAAAAAATTGATGCTGATTATAAATATGAAGCTTTATGTGATATTCTTTTATATATTGTTTTAGAAAAAAAACAACCAATTTATATTGAAACTTCACAAAAGGAGATCATTGAAGGCATTTTAAATAAAACTAATATTTCTGTTTCTGAATTAGAAAAGTTTTTAAAATTACAGATGCAAGATGGTATAAATTATACTCATTCCTTAAAAAATCTTGCAAAGGAAAATAATCCTTATGCATGCTTTGAACTGGGTGAAATGGAATATAATGGTCAGATGACTGGTGCAGCTAGATACGTTAAAGCATATGATTATTTAAAAATAGCAGCTTCAAAAAATCATCCTAGGGCATGCTGGCTAATTGCTCAGATGTTTTATCAAAAAAAATTAGGCAATTTAACCACTGATGATAAGATGACAGCTTTTAATTATTTAAATCAGGCTATAAGTGTTGGTAGCGTTGCCGCACTTAATTCATTAGGCATTGCTTATTTAAAAGGATTAGTGCCAAATGAAGAAGCTAGCGAAGATAAAGCTATAGAATATTTTAAAAAGGCTATGGATTCAGATTATGTGTATGCTTATAATAATTTAGGCATGATTTATGAGAAAAAAAATGATTATAAGAAAGCGTATGAATGTTATTATTTTTCAGCTTCTAAAGGAGAAAGCTGGGCTTGTAATAAGATTGGTGAGTTTTATAGATTAGGCATTTATGTTGACAAGGATTATAAAAAAGCTTATGAATATTATAAACTATCGATTGATGTTCCCATTAGTTTACTAGATCCTTGGGCATATTATAATTTAGGTAAATATTTTTATTTAACAGGTTGTCCTTATGCATCCTTAGAAAAAGATGTTGATATGGCATTAAAATGTTTTGAAAAAGCATATTCTAAAGGATTAATCATAGCTTTAAAAGAATTAATTTATATATATATAGATAAATATGCAAAAGAAAGATTAGACATTTATTTTGATAAGATAAATAAATATCTAGAAATTTTATCAAGTGATAATTCTTATGATGATTTTAGAAATGATATTTTAGATAAATTAAAAATGTTGGAAATTAAACATTTAGCTATTGTGAAATATTGACTAATTTTTTAGAGTAAATTATAATTTAAACAGGTGATAAAAATGAAAAAGGGTTTTACATTAATTGAACTTTTGGGCGTAATTATTATATTAGGTATTATTGCAACTATTGCAGTACCACTCGTTCAAAGAACAATTGTTGAAAGTGATCAAACTGCTTATTTAAATCAGGTTGCTTCTTTTGAAAAGGCTGCTAAAAATTATGTTGCTTCTGATATATATAAAATGACAAGCTGTGAGACAAAAAGCTGTGAAGTTTCTTTATCACAGTTACAGAAAGGCGGTTTTCTTCCTTCTGGCGATATTAAAAATCCTAAAACCGACTCTAATTTTAATATGGAAAATGTTGTAATTATTTCATATTCTGGTGGTAAGTTTTCATATAAATATGATACTAATCAAGATTAAGGAGATTTTATGCTTTATACATCAATAAATAATGAAAAAATTAAAAAATTATCAAAATTAAAAACAAAAAAGAAAAGAGATAAAGAAAATTTATTTTTAGTTGAAGGTTCGCATTTAGTAAAAGAAGCTTATAATTCTGGTTATTTAAAGGAATTGTTCATATTAGATGGAAACGATTTTTCTTTGCCAGTTAACATCAACTATATATCAATGAATGTTTTGAAATATTTAAGTAATGTTGATAGCCCCAGTGGAATTATTGGCTTATGTGAAAAAAAACAAATGAAGTTAGATGATGATAGGATTTTGATTTTAGATAGTATTCAAGATCCGGGTAATTTAGGTACTATTATTAGAAGTTGTGTAGCTTTTAATATTAATAATATCGTTATAAATGATAAATGTGTTGATCCTTTTAGTTCTAAGGTTATAAGAGCCTCACAAGGAATGATTTTCAAAGTAAATATTGTAAAAAAAGATTTAACTGAATATCTTAAAAGTATTAAAGGTAATATTTTTATCTATGGTACAAAAGTTATTAATGGAAAGAGTTTAAAAACTATTGAAAAAAAATCTAAGTTTGCTATAATAATGGGAAATGAGGGTAATGGAGTAGACAATAAACTTTTAGATTTATGTGATGATTATATTTATATTCCTATGAATAATAAATGTGAGAGTTTAAATGTTGGCGTGGCCACTAGTATTATTTTATATGAATTTGAGGTGATTTGATATGTTAAAAATTGGTTCACTAGTTAATACTCATGGTATTAAAGGAGAAGTACGTATCAAATCATCTTTTAAATATAAAGATATTGTATTTAATAATTGCATTTATATTGATGATATTAAACTTAAAATAACATCTTATAGAGTTCATAAAAATTATGACATGGTTACCTTTGAAGGTTATAATAATATTAATGATGTTTTAAAATTCAAAGGTAAGGATGTTTATATTGATGAAAACGATTATGTTTTTCCTGGCATTTTAAATGAAAGTTTATATGGTAAAAAGGTATATTCAAAAGGTAAGTTTATTGGCTTTTTAAAAGAAATTGTAGGTAATGGACAAGAAATTATGGTTATTCAAAATAACAATAAAGAATATTTAATTCCATATGTTGATGAATTTGTTAAATCTATTGATAATGATATTGAAGTAAATGTTATAAAAGGACTTTTAGATGAAGATTGATATTTTAACTATTTTTCCAGAAATGTTTGATGGATTTTTAAATACTTCAATTATTAAAAGGGCTTTAGATAGAAAACTTGTTAATATTCAAATTCATGATATTAGAAACTATAGTAAAGATTTACATAAGAGGGTAGATGATTATGGATATGGCGGTGGCAAAGGAATGGTCTTAATGCCACAGCCTATATTTTCTGCAGTTGAAGATTTAAAAGATGATAACTCAAAAGTTATTTTGATGACCCCACAAGGAACACCTTACAAGCAAAAAATTGCTTATGATTTATCCAAAGAAAAACATTTAATTTTAATTTGTGGACATTATGAAGGGTTCGATGAAAGAATTAGAACTCTTGCAGATATGGAAATTAGTATTGGTGATTATGTTTTAACTGGTGGCGAACTTGCTAGTATGGTTATTACTGATAGTGTTACAAGATTAATTGATGGTGTTATTGAAAAAGAATCCCATATAAATGATTCTTTTAATAATAATTTGCTTGATTATCCTGTTTATACCAAACCTGTTTGTTTTAATGGCATGAAAGTTCCAGATGTTTTGCTTTCTGGGCATCATGCTAATATTGAAAAATATAGAAAAGAGCAGGCTATTAAAAGAACTATAGAAAGAAGACCCGATTTATTGGAAAATGGTGATAAACATGAATGAAAGATATTATATATGCAATAAGGATAATAATGAAATAATATATGGTTATATTGATTATAGTCGTCTTCATGGCTTTAAAATAAAACCACAAAACAATGTTCCATATGAAGGAATTGAAGTAAGTAAACTTGAATTAATTGAACCAGAATTAATTAAGAAAGTTTTAAAAAGAAAAATAAAACATAAATTGGATATGTATTTAAACTTCTTATTTTCTATTTTAGATGATGATAATGACGATCCTGAAGAATTATCTTTAGTAATTGACGATTTAGTTAAATATAAAAAAATTATTATGAATAAATATTCTAAATTTTTAGATAAAAGTTATATAAATACTTTACTTAAAAAAGTTGGTATGGTTGAAAAAGAATTAAAATTAAAATTAGAAGAATTAAAGAAAAAGGAAATTAAAAATCATCGAAGATTAAGATAAAATAAAAAACTGATAAATGTCAGTTTTTATTTATTAAATTTTTAATTTTTTCTGTATTTTTAAAACTTATTTTTGCTATTTCATTTAAAACATTCAAACCATATTTTCTTGCAATTTGTGCACCAATTTCATCAACTTTTTCACCCGCACCTTTTGGTAAAATAATATCATATTTTTTAGATATTTTATCAAATTCCTTTAAAAAAATATATCTGCTTATTATAGCAGAGCAGGCAACAGATAAACATTGATCTTCTGCTTTAGTTATAAAAGTTATATTTTTTTGAACCTTTGGAATGTTTTTTAAATAATTATAATAAACATATTTTTCTGCGAATTGATCTACAACAATATAATCATAATCTTGATATTTTTCACTCATTTGTAATAAAACTTTATTATGAAGTATAGCCTTCATTGCATTCATATTTAAAATATCGTGTTTTTCATTATATACCTTATTACTTATTGTCATAGTATAATAAGGTATTTTTTTTATAATTTGAGGTGTTATTTTTAAAATTTGTTCATCGGTTAACTTTTTAGAGTCCTTAACATTTAAACTTTCTAAAAATGGAATATCTTCTTTTTTTACATAAGATGCAGTTACAACAATAGGACCAAAATAATCACCCGTACCAACTTCATCAGAGCCTATTGTATTTTTAAAATATACATTTGTTTTGGTTATTTCTTTTTTCTTAGTTTCGGCATTTTTAATTTCTATTTTTTTATTAGGATTTAAATGTCTTTCAGTTTCTGACCAAATATTTGCATCTATATCCGCACTTATTCCTTGAAATAAGACTTTTCCTGATTGATATAGTGTGACAGTAGTATCAGCTTCTTTTGCTTGAAAAATAGCATATGGAGGTGTTTTTTCTCTTTTTTTGTCTTCAAAATATTCTTCCATTTTTTTCATTGTGTTTTCACTTACTTTTAATGTAATTGTTTTTACCTTGTTCACTTTTATCACCTGCATTCATTTTAACATATTTTGTTTTTTCAATAAAGGCTTTTCTTTTTTTAAATGGTGTAATATAATTAATATTAAGAAGGGGAGATTATATGAATATTATTGATTTATTTATTATTTTATTTCTTGTTTTAGGTGCTTTTATTGGTTTTAAACAAGGATTTACTAAGAGTGTTGTTAATTTTTTAGGTATAATTATAGTTATTATATTTTCTTATTTGTTAAAAAATCCAGTAAGTGAGATTTTAATGAGCTTTGGTCCATTTTTTAATTTTGGGGGCATTATAAAAGGAATAACCGTTTTAAATATTGCTTTATACGAAGTAGTTGCTTTCGCTTTAGTATTTAGTATTTTAACTATCGTACTTAAAATTGTATTACTATCAACTGGTATATTAGAAACCATTTTAAAATTTACTGTTATTTTAGGTATTCCATCTAAAATATTAGGAGCCCTTGTTGGTATGCTTAGGCATTATGTTATTATATTTTTTACTTTATATTTACTTTCAATGCCAAACTTTGTAGACGTTAGTTTTATTAATAATTCTAATTTTAAAGAACCAATTCTTAAAAATACGCCAATTTTATCAAATGTTGCTTCTTCTTCTTTAAAAGTATTAGATGAATTTAAAGGAATTAGTGATAAATATACTGAAACAGAAAGTAATAATGAATTTAACTTAGAAACTTTAGATTTATTCTTAAAGTATAAAGTAGTTACTAAAAAAGAAGTTATATATTTGGAAAAAAGTGGTAAAATAAAAATTAATGGAATAGAAAAAGTTTTAAATAAATATTAGAAGGGATTATGGTTTATGGAAATAAAAGGAAATTTAGATAATTTTGATAATGAAATTAGTAAAGGAAATATTTTAGTAGATTTTTACGCTACTTGGTGTGGTCCTTGTAAAATGCTTTCTTTAGAACTTGATAAAATAAAAGATGATATTAAAATTATGAAAGTAGATATTGATGAGAACATGGAACTTTGTAAAAAATATGGTGTTATGAGCGTTCCTACATTAATATATTTTAAATCAAAAGATGATTTTAAAATAAATGTCGGATATATCTCTAGTGATGAAATTTTAACATTCGTTGATAAAATGTAGCTAAATAGTTACATTTTTTGGTATAATATAAAGGGTGAAGGACATATGAAAAAAATTTCTATAATTGCATTTATAATAACATTTTTAGATCAAATTATAAAAATATCATTATTAAATTTTATTGATTTTGGTTATTCGATTTCGATTATTAAAAATTTTTTTTCAATTACTTTAATTGGTAATACTGGAGGAGCTTTTAGCATAATGAGTTCTAATACATTATTTTTAATTTTTATCTCTATTTTTGCTTTATTTTTTATTTATTTTTATTTAATAAAAAATCAAAATTTAAATAATTATAATAAAATAACTTATGGTATTTTAATAGGTGGTGTATTAGGAAATTTAATTGATAGGCTTTGGCACATGCAAGTAATTGATTATTTGGATTTTACAATATTTAATTATAATTTTCCAGTATTTAATTTAGCTGATATAGCTATTGTTATTTCTATTTTTTTAATAGGATTTGATATTATAAAAGGTGATAAAAGTGAAAATAAAAGTTGAAAAAGATGAGATTAGATTAGATAATTTTTTAGCTTCTTATCTAGATGTTAGTAGAAGTCAAGTTACTAAAATGATAAAAAATAAAGAAGTATTAGTTAATGATAAATTGGTAAAACCAGGTTTTATGCTTAAGCAAGGTGATGATATTAATATAGTTCATAACTATGATGATAATATAACTCCTGAAAAGATGGATTTAGATATTGTGTATGAAGATGATGATGTTTTAGTTGTTAATAAGGCTAATGGTGTTGTTGTTCATCCAGGTGCAGGAAATAATCATGGAACTTTAGTTAATGGACTTATGTATCATACAAAATTAAGCAATATAAATGGTGAAACTCGTCCTGGTATTGTTCATAGAATTGATGCTTATACAACAGGATTACTTATGATTGCTAAAAATAATAAAGCTCATGAGTTTTTAGCTAATGAACTTGCTTTAAAAAAAACATATAGAAAATATATTGCTTTAGTGTGGGACGTTATTCCAAATGATACAGGTTTAATAGATGCGCCTATTGGAAGAAGCAAAAATGATAGAAAAAAAATGGCGGTAAGAGCTGATGGTAAAAAAGCAATTACACATTTTAAAGTATTAGAAAGATATTCAAATGCAACACTAATTGAATTAAAATTAGAAACAGGAAGAACACATCAAATAAGAGTTCATATGGATTATATTTCTCATCCTGTTGTTAATGATCCTGTATATGGTAATAGAAAATTATTTGATGAAACAGGACAGTGTCTGCACGCTAAAGAATTAGGATTTACACATCCTAGGGCACATGAATTTATGAAATTTCAAAGTGAATTGCCAGATTGTTTTTTAAATATATTAGATAAATTTAAGTAGGTGAAATATGGAAGAAATAATAGTTAATGAAAAAGAAGAGTTAGTAATGAAATTACTGCACTATTTTATTACTGAAAGGGGATATAATCCTGTTGTTATAAGAGGAATTAAAGATGAAATATGGCTTGAAAATTTAAATGACGATTATAAAATTGTTCGTATTGTTTCGGGCTATATTCATAATAATGAACAATTTAAATTTGATTTATTTAAAACTAAAAATTTACTTAAATCAATTAAGAAAAAAACTTTATCATTTAAAATAAGTGCTTTAAGTATTTTTGTAAATTTAGGTGATAATGTTGATATAAATGAATTTTCAAATAGTAATATTAAGTTTGCAAAAGTAGAGGATATTGAGGATTTAAAAAAATATAGATTTGTAATTGATGCATTTCCAGATATTACAAATGATATGGATTTTAAAGAAAAAGGCTTAGAACTTTTTATTAAAATTACTGATGATATAAATAGGAAAAATGAAAATGATGCAAGAATGAATGAAGATGTGTTTAAACCTAAAAAGCCATTTATTACATATGGTTTAATATTTATTAATGTTTTAATTTATTTATTATGCATTTTAAATAATAATTTAATCACTACCCTTGCTGTCAACAGATATTTTATTACTAGTGGACAGTATTATAGATTAATTACAGGTATATTTTGTCATGCTAGTATATGGCATTTAGTATTTAATATGTATGCACTTTATATAATTGGTATGCAATTAGAAAGCTTTTTAGGAAAATATAAATATTTAGCTATTTATTTATTATCTGGCCTTTCAGGTAGCTTACTTTCAATTTTATTTAGTAGTAATTATAGTGTAGGTGCTTCGGGTGCTATATTTGGTTTAATGGGTTCACTTTTATATTTTGGATACCATTATAGAGTATATTTAGATAGTGTTGTAAAATCACAAATTATACCATTAATATTAATAAATCTAATTATCGGTTTTTCTTTTACTGGAATTGATAATTTTGCTCATATTGGAGGATTAGTAGGTGGTATATTATCCACAATGGCATTAGGTGTTAAATATAAATCAACTAAATTTGAAATGATTAACGGAACTATTATGTATTTAATTTATATATTTTTCTTAGTATATATGATATTTGTAAAAGGAATTTAAAACCAAGGATAGAACCTTGGCTTTTTGATATTATTTATATTTTTTAACATATTGTTTCTTTTTTACCTCTTGATTTTGAATTTGTTTTTCATCTACTTTTGTTGGCATATTATAAATCATATATTTATGTTTTGATTTAGATAAAGATAATTTGTTTTTTTTAATTTCATTTTTTTCTATTGGATTTTCTTTTGCTTGTTTTTTATATTCATCATTGTACTGTTTAATATTAATTATTTCTAAAGGTACGGTTGAAATACTTAATATTTTACTTGCTACCAATAGTTTTTCAGTTTTTGTAGATATCCCTAAGTATGCTAATCCTAAAGCAATAGAAAGTGGCCATATTTTTACTTTACCAAGTATATTTGATTTTGGATTTCCTCCTTGAGATAAATTTTTATTATTAATATATGCTATTGTTAATTCTAATGCTCCATTTAAAGCAAATATAGGTAATACTGGTAATATTCCGATTATTAATGAAAGCGAAAATATTTTATCAGATACTGCATCTAGTAATGCACCTTCATTTGTTTCTTTTTTAACTAATAATCTAGCTGCTTTGCCATCTAAATAATCTGATATAGCTAGATAAAAAGAACTTCCTAAAATTATTGGTAAAGATGCATTAGTATATACCATTATTGGTAATGCTACTCCTCCAATTGCCCTTGAAAATGAAAGCCAATTTGGTATTAATGATAATATATCATCTGGATAAAATAAAGCTTTTACTATTTTTTTACTTGATTCTTTAATAGTGTTCATAGTAAATTTCCCCCTATAAATTATCAAATATTCTAACATGTTTTTATTAAAAAGTAAACTTGTGTAAAGAAACAATTTATTATAAATTAGTTTATTAATTACATGTTATAATTATTATAGAAAAGGGGTGCGATATGAAAAAGAAAATATTATTAATTTTAGTTATGTTTATTGTACCTTTTTGTAAAGTAGGAGCATCTAGTAGTTATACGGTTCAAATGGTTGCCAATAAAACTGGTAATAAAACCGTTGGAACTTATAGTAGTTATGATTCTGCTTTAAGCGTTATGAATAGTCAAAATTCAAGTAGTGATAATGTTGCCACTATATATAAAGATGGGGTTCCTATTGATAGTAAATATGCATTATTTAAATTTAAACCTGGTGTTTTTAACTTATATCAAAATAGTAATGATTCATCTGCTTATACATCAATTTCATCTTATTATGGTTCCGATGCTGCTTTGCTTGGATATAGTGATGGCAGAGTAAAAATTATGATTAGTGGTTTTATTGGCTGGACTGATATTAATAATGGCGTAGTTACTCCAATTTCATTACTTGGAGTAGATGGCAATGTAATTAAAGTTGATGGAGGATATGGAATTAGAATTAGGAAAAGCCCATCGCTTAGTGGTGAGAAAATTACTAAAGTAACAAGTACAACTAATTTTAATTATTATGAAACAAAAGATAATGATGGATATACTTGGTTTAAAATAAATTATAATGGTTCCGATGCTTGGATTGCTAAAACAGATAATGTTACTGTTTTAAATGGCGAGACATCAATCTTAACTTACTATAATAATTATTCACAAACTGGCAATTTAATTCATCACTATGAATATTATGTAGGAAACGGTTATACTGACTATTTTATTAACTTAGGAACTGCACCATCATTTTTAAAGTCAGATGTAAAATATTATAGTTTTGATGGTAATTATTTTTATTCAAATATAACATCAATGCTTGATGATTATAGAAGCGGTGATTATAAAAATAGTATAAATTACAATAATCCTTATTATAATTATTATTTATATTTATCAAGTAAATCTACAACAAGATATACCGCAGAAGATTTTGATAATATTATAAAAAATAAAGGATATAATGAAAGCACATCAAAATTATTTGGAACTGGTGTATATTTCAAAGAAGCAGAAGAAAAATATGGTCAAAATGCTTTAATGATGTTTGGTACTGCTATGAATGAAAGTGCGAATGGTACAAGCAAGATTGCAATGGATAAAAATAACTTATTTGGTTATGGTGCATCTGATAGTTCACCTTATGAAAACGCATATAGTTACAATAGTGTTAAAGATTCTATTATGGATTATGCTAAGAGAACAGATGGCAACTATTCTTCAGCCAAATCAGGTAGTTATTATTATGGCTCACATTATGGAAATAAATCAAGTGGTAGAAATGTTAAATATGCGACTGATCCATATTGGGGAGAAAAACAAGCTAGAAATTCATTTACAAACGATATAAATTATGGTGGTAAAGATTATAATTCAAATACAATTGGAGCAGTTTATAAAAATTTAAGCGATGTTTGGATTTTTGATAAACCAGAAAGAACAAGCGAAGCACATATTTATACTTTAAAAAATCCAAAAAATAATTTTAAAGTTTATAATATGTCATTAAATGTAGTTGATAAAGTTACAGGATTAAATGGAGTAGAGTTTTATAAAGTCTATACCGATCTTTCTTCTGATGAGGGACCTCTTTATGGATATATTCCTGTAGAAGAAGTATATGTATCTAATAATCAACCTACAATAAATGCATCTGATAAAGAAATTAAAATTAATTCTAACTTTGATTATTTAAATAATGTAACAGCCTATGATAAAGAAGATGGAGATTTAACTAGTAAAATAACTTACGAAGGAAAAGTTGATACTACTAAAGAAGGAGAATATGAAGTTACATATACCGCTGTAGATAATAATAATTTTCATGTAAGTAAAACTATTAAAATTAAAGTTGTATCAAATAATGATGTAATAATCAATGCATCTGATAAAGAAATTAAACAGTATACTTCATTTGATTATATGTCATCAGTATCTGCTAAAAATGATGAAGAAGATTTAACTGATAAAATAACTTACGAAGGAGAAGTTGATACTACTAAAGTAGGAGAATATGGAGTAGTTTATAGTGTTTTAAAAAATAATAAAAAAACTAGTAAAAAAATAACTGTTAAAGTTATAAAAGACAGTGAACCAGTTATAGAAGCTAGTGATAAAGAAATTTATTTAAATAGTAAATTTGAACCATTGGAAGGCGTTAAAGCATATGATGATGAAGATGGAGAATTAACTAATATAACATATGAATCTAATGTTGATACTAGTAAAATAGGTGAATATGAAGTAACATACAAAGTTTCTGATAAAAATAAACAACAAACTGTTAAAAAAATAAAAGTAAATGTTATTCTTAACCAATTACCAATTATAGAAGCTAGTGATAAAACAATTAATCAAAATGATAATTTTAATCCATTAGATGGCATTAAAGCATCAGATAAAGAAGATGGAGATTTAACTAGTAAAATTATTTATGATTCAAATGTTGATACTAGTAAAATAGGTGAGTATAAAATTGTATATAGTGTTACCGATAGTTATAATCAAACTGTTTCTAAAACTATAAAAGTAAGTGTTGTAGAAAAACAAGCAAAAAAAGTAGAAGGATTATTTTATTTAGATTATTTAAAAGAAAATGATGGTAAACTTCAAATAAAAGGTTATAATACAATAAATGGCATTGATAACAATTTAAGTGAGAATATTGAATATTATATTGTACTAAAAAATCAAGCTAATAATACTGTATTTTCTCAAAAATTAGATAGAATTATTGAGAAAAATAATATTCCTTTTACTCCAACAAATAATGATAATAAAGATTATACTTATTCATGGTTTACAGGCAATATTAATATAGATGAAATAAACCAAGGCGATTATACAGCTTATGTAAAAGCCGTAAGTAATAATTATTATTCTGAATCATTAATGCAAAATATGCTTTTAAACGAACAGACATCAGAATATAGTACAAGTGCAAAAAGTGTAACCATAACAAGTGATTATTTAAGTGAAGATATTCCTATGACATTTACGATAAGAAATAAAAAAATAGCAAGTAAAGAAACTCGTTTTGATTCAAATCAATATAGTTATCTCGAAAGTATTGTCTTTAAAAATAATTTAGTATATTTTAAAGGTGCTTCATATTCGGTTAATTTAGATATGAGAAAAGAAGCTAACCTTTCTAGGCAAATTGTTTTTGAAAACGTTGATAGCTTTGAAAAATACACATTTGATTTAGACTATATTTCTAAAGGTAGCTTTGATATTAGTTTAACAGTTAATGATAATTTTGGAAAAGAAAAACCTCTTGCTTGGTATGAAAAAGGTATTGATTTATCTAATTTAAATAAAGGAAAATATGCTATATATATAATAAATAAATCAAATGTTTCTGATTATGGTGAACTTAACGATGTTATGATGATTGCTAATTTGAATAAAGCAAATAATAAAATTAATAACAAAACCTATAAATTTAGTATAAATGATAATTTAAGATATAGAGTAGAACTTACAATTGAATAACTAATAAGGATATAAACTTATTAGTTTTTTAGACCATAAAAAAAATCTAAAATTTTAGATTTTTTAATTTTTTCTAACTTTAACTACTAATTTATTACATGAATTTATTATTTTTCCATTAATTTCAGAAGCATTTATTACCATTCCTTTTTTACCACTATCTGACTCTACTTGTTGGCAACTAAGATAATCACCAAATTTATTTGTAATTTTTTGACATGTATCACTAGGATCATTAGAAATTAAATCTGGAGTTATATATATAGCACTAGAGCTATCCTTACAATTACTTGTAGTATTTGAAGAATTCGAACTTGTATTATTTGAAGAACTTGAAGAATTTGAACTTGTCGATTTATTTGTAGTATTTTCTTTTTTATTAGTCGCAATCACAATACTTAAAGTATCATTTTTACTTATTTTTTCACCAGCTTTTATACTTTGACTAATCATTGTATCATTAGTTACTTTCGAACTATATTGACTAGTAAAACTACATGTAATACCAAGTGAGTTGCATTCTTTTTGAATATTTGCCTTTGTTTTACCATTAAAATCAGGTACTGTTACAGCTTGCCCTTTAGAAACATATACTATAATAGTATCATCTTGTTTAATTTTTTCTCCATCTTTAATGGATGTTTTAATGATAGTGTCTTTATCTAAATCATTAAATTCTTCTTTGATCTCATATTTTATATTATTACTATCAGCCCATGATTTAAATTCACTAATATTTTTAAAAGACTTCATTTTTAAAATCCCCTTAGAAAAAGTTATATCTATTGTTGTTTCTTCTTCAATAATATCTCCTTTATTATAATTAGATTTAATTGCATAACCTTGTTTAATATCACTGTATTCTTCTAAATAATTTATTTGAACATTATTGTATATCATCCATTTTGTTATATAGGATAGTGATTTATTTTTAAAATCAGGCACTTTAATTTGTTTGCCTTTAGATATAGTTAAAACAATTTTATCATCAGCTTTTAAGCTAGTACCTTTTTTAATATTTGTAGAAATTACATTTCCTTTTTCAATTTTATTTGAAAATTCATATTTTAATTCATATATTATTCCGTTTTGACCTAAATATACAGATGCATTTAATAAAGATTCATTAGTTAATTTTTTTAACTTAATTGCATTTAATTTACTTTTTTCTCCTAATGATACTGTAAATATAATTGCATCACTTCTTTTTATTTTACCAGTTGAGCTTTGCTTAATAACATAATTTTTATCAGTTTCAACATTTTCTTCAAAATTTATTTGAACATTTTTTAAATGATTATTATTAATAAATTTTAAAACATCATTAACATTCTGACCAGTCATATCAGAAAGAATTACTTCTTTATTATAATCAGGTCCATTTGATACTATAAAATCTACACTTTTAATATTCTTAGTTAATGTTCCTTCTTTTTCACTTTGATTAATTATATTATATTTTTTAATATTATCACTATATTCAAATGTTTCATTATTCTTAATATTATTTTTATCAGTCCATTCAATTGCTTGTGTTAAACTTGTATTTTCAAAATTTATTATATGACTTTGTTGTGGTAATTTTATTATATTTGTTATATAAAGCCCATTAAACATAAGCGTAATTAAAATTAAAAATGCTGTTATATTCATTTGAATAGTTTTATTTTTATATAATAAATTTTTAAAACTTAGAAGCAATCCTATTATAATAAAAAGTAGCAATAAAGAATTTATTATTCGATAAATTTGATCAATGTGATTAGAAGAATCTAAAATAAGAAATATAAATAAAGCAAAGGTAATTACAAAAACTAAAGATAAAAATATATTTGTAATTATTGGTTTTTTAGTTTTTTCTTTTTTATCAAATAAAACTTTTTGTAATTCTTTTCTTCTTTGTTCAAGTTCTCTTTCTTTTTCTATTTGTTTTTCTTTTAATTCATTTTCCACTTTTCTTTTAGTCATTCTTGATGTGTATGATGTATTATTTAAATCTTTATTATTCATGATATCACCTATATTAATTATACAGTAAAATATATAAAATTTAATTAAATAATAATTATTTTAAATCATATTTTACTATTGTTTACAATGATTATATTATATAAATAAACTCCTTTTAAATATTATGATATATTACTTGATTTTTAGTGAATAATTTGTGATAATAAATGTGTAAGAGAGGTAAAAAAATATGGGAAAGAAAATTATTTTAGTTTTGTTATTAATTGGACTTTTTGCAGGTGGAATATACTTAGGAGCAAATTATAAAACAATTTTTAAAGATAAAGAAAGCAAAACTGAAAATAAAGAGGTAAATAAAATTAATTCTGATAAAAAGGAAAACATTAAAGTAAATACTGATGTACAATCTGAAGAAGATAAAAAGGATTATACTGTCACAAATCAAGAAGGAGAAGAAGTTAAAATAAAGGCAAATAAAACAGTAACAGCTACTGGTTTTGCTGGTGCAAGTAATCATGTATTTTACCTAGATGGATCTGATTTATATTATATGGATTTATCAAGAAATTCAAAAGAATTAATTGCAACTGGAGCTACTGATTTATATTTAAACGGTGAAGATGTTACATGTAAATTAGGATCTGATGGAAAAGTCATTAAAGAAAACAATTATATAACATATGATAAATAGGAGGTAAAACATGAAAAAAATTAATAAAATTTTATTTTGTGCTTTTGCTTTTTTTATTTTTTCTAATTATGCAAAAGCAGATGAACTTATTGATGGAATATATACAATTGAAACAATTTCTAATAAAGTAGTGGAAGCTGATTCAAATCCAATTACAAATATGACAAATGTTCAAATAAATAAAAATACAAATTCAGACAATCAAAAATGGAAAATACAAAGTTTAAATAATGGATATTATAAAATTACTTCATTAGATAGTAACTTTAATATGGATGTTACTTGGGGTGGATATTCAAGTGGTACAAATGTCTGGATGTATTATAGCAACAATTCAAATTCCCAAGCTTGGTATTTAAAAGAAACATCCGATGGTTATTTTAATATAATTTCTAAACATAATAATTTATATTTAGATGTATCTGGCGGTGGCTCAAAAGATGGAACTAATATTCAAGTGTATAATGGTAATGGTAGTAATGCTCAAAAGTTTAAATTAATAGAACAAGTTGAAAGTAAAAAAACGTTAGAAGATGGAGATTATATAATTCATACTAATAATTATAATCAAGTAATTGATCTGTCCGGTGCTAATACGGCAAATCATGCTAAAATACAAACTTATGATTTAGGACTATATGAAAATCACGCTCAAATTTGGCATTTAAAATATTTATCCGATGGCTATTATTCTATTACATCATCACTTGATAATAATAAAGCATTGGATTTAACTGATGTAAAAGAAGTAAGTGGCAATAAGGTACAATTATATCAAAATAGTGAAAATTCAGCTCAAAAGTGGATTTTAAAAGATGCTGGAAATGGTTATTATAATATTTTAACCATTGGAAATCATAAATATTTAGATGTATCTGGTGGGTTAGCTAGAAATTTCACACAAATTCAAGTATATCGCGGAAATGGAACAAATGCTCAGAAATTTAAATTTGAAAAAATTGAATATAATAAATTGGAAGATGGATTTTATAAAATAACAAGTAAATTATCTAATGATAAAGTTATTGGAATTGAAAGTGATGTTGCTATTAATGGTATTAATGTTGCTTTAAAAGATTCAAATGATTCAAATACACAAAAATGGTATGTTAAAAATTTAGGTAGTGGTATATATTCTATTACATCAGCTGTAGATTTAAACAAAAGTTTAGATGTATCAGGTGGAAATAAAGCTAATCATTCTAATATTCAAATTTATAATAGCAATAATACAAATGCTCAAAGATGGTATATAAAATATGTTAAAGATGGTTATTATACAATCATTTCACAACTTGGTTACAGTGGATTAGATGTTGATAGTGCAAATATATCAGATGGAACAAATATTCAATTATATGGATTAAACTATAGTGATGCTCAACTATTTAAATTTGATAAAACAGAAAAAAATGATTTAGTTAAAAGCTATGAAGACGGTTATTATCAAATATCAAGTCTACTTGATAACAGTAAAGTTTTAGACGTTAATGGTGGGATTGTTAAAAATAGTACCAATATTCAACTTTATAATAATAATTCAACTTTAGCTCAAGTATGGTATTTAAAATATTTAAATGATGGTTATTATTCAATAACAAGTGCTTTAAATAAAAATGTAAGTATAGACGCTCAAGGAGGAGGCATTACAAAAGGTACAAACGTGCAAGCATATAAATGGAATGGTAGCGATGCACAAAAATGGTTAGTTAAAGATTATGGTAATGGAGTAGTTGCTATTGTATCTAAATTAAGTGGGTTATATGTTGATGTGGCAGGTGGAGTAACTTCTAATGGCACAAACATTCAACTTTATAGTAACAACGGTTCAAATGCTCAAAGATTTAAACTTACAAAGTATACCGATAAAAAAGTATATAAAGGTATAGATGTATCTAAGCATCAAGGAGATATTAACTGGAATCAGGTTTCAAATAGTGGAGTTAATTTTGCTATTTTAAGACTTGGATTTGGTGCCTATGATTCACAGGAAGATGCAAAATTATTAGAATATGTTAAAGGATGTGAAGAAAATAATATTCCTTATGCATTTTATCTATATTCATATGCTGATGGAGTAGATGGCGAAAAAGGAGCTAAAGCAGAAGCCCAATTTTCTGTTAGAGTATTAAATAAATTAAAAAATTTAGGTTATACATCCAAATTAAATACAACTATATTTTATGATATGGAAGATAAATCTACTGTTAAAGGTGATAAAGATTATATGACTAGTCTTGGCGTTAATTACTGCTCAGTTATTGAACAAAATGGTTACTCATGTGGTATATATGCCAATAAAAATTGGTATGAAAATATTTTAAACGGTAGTGATCTTGCAAGTAAATATAAAATTTGGCTTGCTCATTACACTGGACCTGATGATTACTATAATGTATTATCTAAACCTTCAAATTATAGTTTATCTACTTATAATTATTGGCAATTTTCTTCATTAGGTCAAATATCAGGAATTAAAACAAATGTAGATTTAGATTATGGTTATAATATATTTGATTAAGTGCAGTTAATGCACTTTTTTGGCTCTTCTAAAAAAGCTTCTAAATTCAGTGGGGAGTTAATATTAAAAAAGTGGCAAAATTAATTGCTGCTTTTTGCGTGAAATAAATATTATAATTTAGTTGCATTTCAAATTAAAATATTTATCTATTGCAGATTCATTGAGTGAAATTCATATTATAAAAAGATGCTTTATTTGCCATAATTGCAATAAATGATTTATAGAACCTATAATTGTAGTTTATCTAATAGATTAAAAATAAGAAAAGATTTATTACAATGTTCTGTAAAACTTTTTTAATATCTTTAATTTCATAAGAAAAAACCTACACTTTTATGTGTAGATTGATTTTTTAAGTCTTTTATTGTAATTCTTCTATTTGTTTAACTTCTAATTTTGTTATCTTTGCAATCTTTTGCACATCCATGCCGTCTTTAAGTAATTCTTTCGCAATATTGATTTTTTCCTCGGCACGTCCTTCT
>CAVDHX010000084.1:0-15741 GCA_963609095.1 Sphaerochaetaceae bacterium
ATTTTCTAAATCATCGTTTCCTTCTTTTGAATTTACGCTTACAGCAGATTTTTCATTAATACTATCACACTTAGTTTTGCATGCAGTTATAGCCTCATCGATTGCTGGAATACCGCCAATAGTTTTACTAATTTCACTTGCCTTATCTATAGCTTCCATTTGTATTTTAATAATAGTTTTTAATTTTTTAATATCAGATTTTGAAGCATTTAATTCCTCACTTAATGAATTAATTTTCTCCCTAAATTCTTTCTTAGTATCATCAACTGCTTTTTTCTTAGCCTCGTTAAGATTAGAAATTGCTTTTTCATGATTTGCTTTAATTTCAAAAATTTCTTTATCTTTTTCTTGTTTATTTCTTAATTTATCATACTCTATTTCACTTAATAAACCTTTAAAATCCTTACTATTAGTATCTGCAGTTTTAGCAAGTAATGAAGAAATTTTTTCAAGAACATCTGAACCATATTCGTTTATATATTTATTCCAAAAATAAGCTTTCTTATATTCCACATAAGATTTAAAAATAGTTAAATCAGATAAATCAAATTTTTCTTTAATATCCTTCTTTTTATTATCAACAGCTAACTTATTATCATTTTTTTTATTTATTATAGCTGAAAGCTCGCCTGGTTCATAGCGTTGAGGTTCAATGTTATTTTTAAAAATACTCTTATCAATATTTATAGGTTCAATGCTTAATGAATCAACCTTTTTTTGTTTTTCTAACTCATTGTCAATCTTTGATAAATTATCGCTATTTTTTGCTTTTTCAAACTTTTGAGAATTTGAATTTTCATATTCATTTAAATTAGCTACATTTCCGATTTTATTTGATTTATCATACATACCTGATAATGTTTCGTTTATTTTATTTATTTCTTCATTAAGTATTTGCTTATAATCTTTTCCAATTTCAACATCAGGAAATTCATAATTATCAACCTTTTTAATGCATGATTCAACTTGAAATTTTAATGAATCATAAAAATATTTTAAATTTTCTTTTTCACTGCTGTTGTTATAATCATAAAGTAATTGTTCAGCTCTTTCTTTAAGCATATCCAATTCTTTCCTATATTTTTCATATAACAGGTCAGCATAAAAACTCTTCATCTTAGCACGAACGCTTTTAATAATAGTATCTTTTAATTTTCCACTTCTAATTTTTTGAAAAAAGCTTTTTATCATGCCAACTTGTTTTTCTGAAGTTTTTACTCTTCTATCACCAATTTTTAAAAGCTCATCCATTTTAATCACTCCTCGCTCCTAATAACTTCACGCATTACTTCTTTGACTTTCTTCCATTCTTCGTCAGGTATTTCGTCAAGCTGATATCCGTCTTCGGTTTCCTTTAAAGTAGAAGCATGAATTGTTTCCATTTTTTTCTCGTCGACTTCATTAAAAGTATATAAAATATAATTTTTACCTGTACTTTCAAGCTCAAAACATAGCAATATTTCTGCTTCTTGCACAGTACCATCCAAATTCTTCACTTTAATCTTTTCTAAATTTTTAACTTCATCTTTATCGAGTTTTGCCATGAAAACCCCTCCTATCCTATCAACAATTATAGCATAATATTATTTAACTTGACAACGTTTTTTTTATAATGTTTACATTTCAACACTTTTTTTCAGAAGAACAACTCAATATTTTTTTCATAGCTTTTACATACTTATTTTTTAATTCTTTTCTTTGATTAGAATTTAAAGCTTTATAAGGGTCAGTTTGTGAATCAACAGTCCCCATAATATAATCAACTATCTTTCCTTCTTTTACAACAACAACAGTTGGAAAATATAGCCTTTTAATACTATCATCATTAAGTCCTTCATAAACAGAAGCATTTTTGCCTAATTTCTTAAGTAATTTATTATAATTACTGCTTCCTTCTTTTTCAATAACAACTTTATTATCTTTTAATGACTTAATGTCACGATCATCTTTGTTATTCATATAGTATATTTTATCAATTCCAACTTCATCTGCAGCTTCAAGTAACACAGGCATCGCATTACGGCACCAAGGACATTCAGGAAAACCAAAATAAATTACTCCAGTTGTATTCAATATTTCAAATATTTTAGAATATGATGCATAAACAATTTTATTACCATCAACTGAAACATCTAAATACTTTTTACCACTTTCAGTTTTTTTACCATTTAAAGATTCATACTCTTTTTTAAATTGTGAAGCCATTGATTCAGGTTTTAAGATTAAAAAAGCACTAACTCCAATTAATATAACAACAATAAATAAAATAATTTTTTGATTTTTTTTCATATATATCACCCTTCATAATGTTTAATATTTTTAAATTTATTCTTATACTTTAAAATAAAATTCCAAGATATTGTAACTTTATTACCATCATCTTTCTTATTTTCACCAAGTATTGGAATAGGACTACAGCCATGTGTTTGCTTCAATCCTATTTCATCAGCTGTATACTTATTTTTACAATTTTGACATTCAAAATATTTACCCCTTTGAATAAAATAAGCATTAGCCGATGGATTACATGAAACACACGTATTAAAAAGAACCCTTATTGAACCATCTGATGCTTTAACTGCAAATAATTGAATAATTACACCATCAACTTGATAATTATAAAAAGTCGCTCTGTTCGTTATCTTACTTTTTTCGATAACTAAGTCCTGATTATTATCCATAACTATAATATCATTTTTTTTATCAAAAAAACACCCTGTCATTAATAAACATAAAATAAATAACAAAATTTTTCTCATTTAAACCCCTTCATCACATATAAACAAACTTAAAATTTTTAATAAGCTACATTCATATATATTACTATTTTACAAATATAACATCAAATTACCAGTACACAACACATGTTTGTATTATTACTATGATAAAACAATTATATACCCCATGGGGGTATATGTCAATATTTAATTTAACAAAAAAACCTTGAAAAACAAGGTTAAATACATAATGGCGGAGTAGAAGGGATTTGAACCCTTGCGCCAGTTACCCGACCTACACCCTTAGCAGGGGCGCCTCTTCAGCCTCTTGAGTACTACTCCATGACTACAAAAATAATTTTACATTAAATAATTATATATGTCAATAGATACATTCATTTTTAAACACCGTCAATTATTCATATTAAACTATCTTTATAAAAAAAATAAAACTCTATTTTCTAAAATGAAAACAGAGTTTATCAAAAATAAAAACTTACATGTTTTTTAATTCATTTTTTTATAATATTCAAATCTTTTTATTGCTTGATTTTTATTTAATTTTAATAATTCATCAGCTTTTTTCGGATTTACTGTTTTAAGCATACTATATCTTGTTTGAGAATTTAAAAATTCATCATATAAATCAAAATTAGGATTACAATCTAGTGTTAAAATATCACCATCATATCTAAATATTGGAAAATATCCGCATTTAGTTGCAAGTGCTTGTTGCTCTGCTGTATTTGACATACCACCTTTAATACCATGCGATATACATGGACAATATGCAATTACAATAGCAGGTCCTTGATGTTTATTAGCTTCATTTAAAGCTTTTATTGTTTGATTCATATTTGCCCCTAATGAAATTTGAGCAACATAGGTATTAGGATATGACATTGCAATTCTTGCTAAATCTTTTTTATAACTTTTTTTACCTTCACTGGCAAATTTAGCAACCATTGATATTGGTGTACTTTTAGATGCCTGGCCACCTGTATTAGAATAAACCTGAGTATCTAAAACTAAAATTTTAACATTACTGCCACTTGAAAGTACATGATCAATTCCACTAAAACCAATATCATACGCCCAACCATCACCGCCAATCATCCATATGTTTTTTGATATTATGTAATTTTTTAATTCTTTTAATTTAGGGTGCTTGTTATAGTCAATTTTACTATATACTTCTTTAGTAATTTCATAATTATTACTATTATTAAGCCATTTAGTAAATAATTCATTTTCATTATTTAACATATATTTTCTAACATTATTTTTCCCATTTTCAAACCCCAATAATAATCCATAGCCAAATTCCGCATTATCTTCAAACAAACTATTTATCCAAGGAACATTATAAGGAACATTTGGCAATTCTCCTCCATAAATTGACGAACAGCCTGTAGCATTTGCTATTATTAAATTATCTGTAAGTTGTGTTAGTAATTTAATGTATGCTGTTTCGCCACATCCCGCACAAGCTCCATGAAATGCAAATTTAGGAGTTTTTAATTGACTGCCTTTTATTGTTTCTCTTTTAAATATATTTTTTTCTGAAACATTATCAATTAAATAATCAAATATTTCATCATTTTTTTCATCAATTTTATCTAATGTTAAAGCTTTATTTTTTATTCCAAGGCACGTTTTAATACAAACACCACATCCTGTACAATTTTTTGCAGAAAGTGCTAATATAAAATAATAATCTAAAAAAGGTTTACAGTTTTCTTTTATATAATCTGGTGCCTTTAGATATTCATCTTTATTTAATAAAAACGGTCTTATTACACCATGAGGACATACTAATGAGCACATGCTACATTGAGAACAGTTTTCTTTTAACCATTTAGGAGTATAATCTGAAATATTGGAATTTTTCTTTTTTTGCCATTTAAACGTTCCATCTTCAAACCCAATAAAATCTGATGTTCTTAGATTATTGCCTAATCTATGTGATATTGCATCATAAATGTTATTTGATGTAAATGTTAAATTAGATGTTTTATTATCTAATTTTATTTTATAAATTTTAGTTTCTTTTATGGCATTTATGTTGTCTTGTGATATTGATTTGCTTTTATATGCAAATTTTTTTATTATATAATCTTCTAAATACTTAGATGAGTCAATATCCAAGTTTAATATATCGAGTATTGCCTTTTCCATAATCATGCTTATTTTTCTCGGTATATTATTTTGCATAGCAATTTTATCAGCATTTATTGAATAAAGTGTTATATTTTTCTCTATTAATATTTTTTTATAAGGATTTAAAAGTTCTAAAAGTTCACTTTCGTTTTTATTAGTATTAACAAGCAATATTCCATCTTTTTTTATCATTGTTATGGCATCAAATTCTGATAAATATGTATCTTTTGATATAACTATTAATTTGGGATTATGAACAAAATATGGCGATTTTATTTTGCTTTCAGAAAATCTCAAATGGCTACATGTCACACCACCTGACTTTTTAGAATCATATTCAAAATATCCCTGAATATATTTTCCTGTTTTGTTTATAATATCTAATAATGATTTACTACAACTTATCATACCATCACTACCATAGCCATAAATTAAAAGTTCATTGTTATTAGTTACATTAATATTTTCATAGTTTAAACTTAATTTTGTAATATCATCATTAATTCCAATTGTAAATTCATCTTGAAAATTATCTAGCATATCATATACTGCTTTTATCATACCTGGAGTTGTATCTTTACTTGATAATCCATATCTTCCATGGGATATTTTTATATTTTTTTCTTTTAGACAAGAAACAACATCTAGGTATAACGGTTCTCCTTCACTACCTGCTTCTTTTGTTCTATCTAAAACAGCTATTTTTTTTACTGTATCTGGTAAAATATTTAATAAATAATCTTTACTAAAAGGCCTATATAGATGCACCTCTATAAGTCCAACATCTTCATTTAAATAATCAATTACTTCTTTAATTGTTTCACAAACAGAACCCATTGCGATTATAATTTTGCCTGCATTTTTACTACCATAATAATTAAAAGGTTTATAGTTTTTACCAGAAAGTTTATTAATTTTATTCATATAATCATTTACTATATCCGTAGTTTGACTATAAAATCTATTTCTTGATTCTACTTGTTGAAAATATATGTCAGCATTTTGATTGGTTCCTCTAGTTACTGGACTTTCATTATTAAGTGCCTTATCTTTAAATTTTGTAATATCAGCATATGGAATTATTTTCTTAATATCATCGTTTTCCAATATATCAATTACATTTAATTCATGGCTTGTTCTAAAGCCATCGAAGAAATGTAGAAATGGCAAGCTAGATGCAATACTAGAAAGATGAGCAACTAATGAAAGATAATAGGCATCTTCCACAGAAGAAGATGCTAGCAAGCAAAAACCTGTCATTCTAGTCGCATATATGTCCTGATGATCGCCAAAAATACTTAATGCATGAGTCGCTAATGATCTTGCGGCAACATGAATGACACATGGGAGCATTTCACCTGCTATTTTATACATATTCGGTAACATCAAAAGAAGCCCCTGACTTGCTGTATAAGTAGATGCAAGCATACCAGTTTGTAAAAGGCCATGAACTAAGCCAATGGCCCCTGCTTCACTTTGCATTTCAATTATTTTAGGAATATCATTAAATATATTTTTTTTACCTTCTTTTGCCCATTTATCTGCAAGTTCTGGCATTGGGCTAGAAGGCGTTATAGGATAGATTCCTGCAACTTCAGTAAATAAATAGGCAGCATGCATACATGCTTCATTACCATCACAAACTATTTTTTTCATACATTCCTCCTATTTATGACAATCTTCATCTGTTTGTTTAAATTTGACTGCATAATTATAACTATGTCCATTTGTAGTTACTGTTATATAAACTCCTTTTTCTGATTCTATATATGGTTTATCTGTCATTGGATTAATAAGATTATCTTCAATATATCCCCCATTTACGTTTATTCCATCAATTGTTCCACCATTTTGTAAAATATTAACACTTATCTCTTTACTACCACTTGATGGAAGTAAAGAAGGATAATCTATTAAAAGATTTTTTGCTCCTTCAATTAAATTTTTCTTTTGAACTGTACAGCTATCATATCTACTTTTTTTAATTCCACTATCAACAGCTGTTACTGCTATTAAACCTAATATTGATAAAATAACAATAACACCCAATAGTTCAGCTAAGGTAAAACCATTTCTAATACTTTTTTTTAATTTATAAACTTGAGATTTATAATCAACATTATCTGTAATGAAGGACCCTGCTACTACAATATCTACATTTTTAACAAGTCTGATTGTATCATCATTGATTCCTCCATCAACTTCAATGACAAAGTTTAAATTATTATCTTCACGATATTGCATTAACTTATTTATTTTATCCGTAATATCAATGAATTTTTGGCCACCTTTTCCTGGGCAAACAGACATTACTAATACTAAATCAACCTTATCTAAATAAGGATAAATATTGTCAATATCTGTATCAGGATTGATGGCAATGCCTACTTTTATATTTAAGTTATGAATATAATCAATTAATTCATTAGTATTTCCTACTTCGTAGTGAAATGTAATAAAACTTGGATTTAATTTTTCTACCATTAATGCATATTTTTTTACATCTAAAACCATTAGATGAATATCAACTGGTTTTTTAAAATTATATGCTGATTCAATAAGATTATTATCTGTTTTACCTTGTGTAAATTTTCCATCCATAATATCAAAATGCATTATATCACACGCATTATCTAATGATATAATTTTATTATTTTCATTTTGAATTTTAAGAAATGATCCTGCTATTTTTACCATAATTTATACCTCACTTTATAAAATTAATATAATTATTATATCTGCTTTCTAAAATGGTTTTATCTAATACCTTTTCTTTTATTTTACACTGTTTTTCATGATCATGAAAGCAATCTCTAAATTTACATTCCCCACGATATATATTAAATTCAATAAAATTATCACGAATATCGGCTTTACTCATTCCATTAAATTCAATGGCTGAAAATCCAGGCGTATCTGCTACTAAACCATCAAATATTGAAATTAATTCCGTATGCCTTGTTGTATGTTTTCCTCTATTTAATGCATATGATATTTCATTTGTTTTTAGATTTAATGATGGCATAAGTTTATTTAATAAACTACTTTTTCCCGCGCCACTCTGACCTGTAAATACACATGTTTTATTTTTAAATAATTTAGATATTTCTTCTGTTTGATAGTTCATGTAAACTTCATATAAATTTTTATAATATGCAATTATAGGGTTTATCTGATTTAATTCTTCTTTCGAAAGTAAATCAGATTTTGTAAATATTATTATCGGTTTGATGTTATTAAATTCTATTATTACCAATAATTTATCTAAAAGATTTGTTGATAACTCAGGACTTTTCAAACTTGTAATTATTAAGGCTATATCAACATTACTTATTGAAGGCCTAGTTAAACTGTTTTTCCTTGGTAAAATTTTTAATATGTATAAATTTTTTTCATCAAATATAACCTCATCACCAACCAAAGGAGATAAGCCCATGTTTCTAAATTTTCCACGGGCTTTGCATATATAGTTTATTTGATTTGATGAAACTGTATAATCATTACTTATTTGTTTTATTATTTTTCCTTGCATTACTGTTCCTTCTTTGCCACAGTATCCTCTGTTTTTGTATCAGTTTCTGTATTTTTAGTAGTATTTTTTACAACTTTTATTCTTAAATTTGCACCTTCTACCACTTTACTTCCAGCAGACATATTTTGATATATAACTGTTCCGTCTGTTTTACTAGAATCCTCTACATAAGTTATATCTAAGGTGACTTTATTTGTTTCACAAAATTTTTCAATACTTGATACATCATATGTACCATCTGTAAAATTAGGATATGCGACATAAACATTTGGAATTGTTAATGTAATCGTATCACCTTTACCAAGTTTTTCACCTGCTTTTACATCCTGCTCTAATATTGTATTTTCTTTAACTCCTTCAGATGAAGATACATCTTTTTTATTAATTATAACTGTTATTCCTGCTTTTTCTAGTTTTTTTTGAATATCAGTGTAAGTTTTTCCAACATAATTTTCTATTTTTATCTTAGCCGATCCTTTTGAAACAATTAAGGTTACTTTTGTACCCTTTTTCATACTACGACCCACTTCAGGATCAGTGCCTATTACTTTACCTTTTTCAACCTCTTCGCTTTCTTCTTTTTTTGTTTTTGATTGAACTTCAAACCCATCATTTTCTAATGCATTTTCTGCTTGTGATACAGTCATACCAGAAACATCAGGAATTTCTTTTTTTGTTTCTTCCGTTATTTTCGGAAAAATAAATATTACAAATAAAATTACTGCTAACAAAACCCCAACAATGCTTCCAACAATTATTAAAGCAATGTTCATTTTTTTATCTTTTTTGTTACTATCAGAATTACGCTTCGCTCTTCCAGGCATTGTTTTAGGTGCATCATCAAAACCTTTTTCTTTATACTTATATACAACTTTTGGTTCATTGAATCTATCTTTATCCAATGCGGTTTTTAAATCTTCATTCATTTCCTCCGCACTGTCATAACGATTATCTGGATTTTTTGCAGATGCTTTTAATATAATATTTTCAATTGATTGAGGCATTTCTGGATCATATTCACATATACTAGGAAGTGGTTCATTCATATGTTTAATAGCTACTTCAACAGGATTATCTCCTTTAAATGGAACATGCCCTGTAACTAATTCATACATTAATATACCTAATGAATATATATCACTTTTTACAGTTGACATACCGCCATTTGCCTGCTCTGGAGGAATATAATAAACAGTCCCCATAACACTATTTGTTTGAGTAAATTCACCTGAATTTAAAGCAACTGCTATACCAAAATCCATTATTTTTACTCTACCATCTTCTAAAATAATAACATTTTGTGGCTTTATATCTCTATGAATAATATAGCTTTGATGTGCATGTTCTACAGCTCGAGTTAATTGAAGCATAATATCAACCACTTCAGGTAGTGTTAGATTACCTCTTTTTTTAATTAATTGTTTTAAAGTAAGTCCTTGAACATATTCCATAACAATAAAATATTTTCCATTATCTTCTCCAACATCATAAACTTCTACTATGTTAGGATCGTTTAAAGAGCTTGCTGAAATAGCTTCTCTTTGAAAACGTCTAACAAATTTTTCATCTTCAGCTAAATCTCCTCTCAATATTTTAACAGCAACTTTTCTATCTAAAATTGTATCCTGAGCTAAATAAACATTAGCCATACCACCTTCACCAATTGATCTTATTATTTCATATCTATCGTTAATTAATTGTCCCCTTGTTATCATTTATTTTCCTCCCTTTGCAAATATGCAGCGGATATATTATCCGTACCACCTCTATTATTGGCTTTATCTATTAGTTTTTGCAATTTACTATCTATATCAGTATCAGCATCCAATACTTTTTCTATACTTTTTTCATCAAGCATATTAGTAAGTCCATCACTGCAAAGTAATATTCCATCAACATCAGTTTCAACATCAAATACATCCATTTCAACAGATATATTTGCTCCCAATGCTCTCATTAAAACATTCTTTCTTGGATGATCTTTTGCTTCTTCTTCTGTTAATTCGCCTGATTTTACTAGTAAATTAACTAATGTATGATCATTTGTTATTTTATATAGTCTTTTATCTTTTATTACAAATCCTGAAGAATCTCCTATATTTCCAAAAAGTAAGAAACCATTTGTAATAAGAGCCATTACTATCGTCGTTCCCATACCAGCACTTTCTGGATTTTCTTCCGTATATTTATATATTAACATATTAGCTTCACTAACTATTTCTTTTAAAAAGCCTATTGCATCTTCCTTATTGCCGACAGTTGATGAGTCAATAAATCTTTTCCCTATATGGGTAATTGCAATTGATGAAGCTATTTCTCCCCCTTTATGGCCGCCCATTCCATCTGCAACAGCCATTAATATTTCGTTATTTTCATTTTTAACAATTGTTACACTATCTTCATTATGATCCCTAACTTGACCTGGATCTGTTAAATAAGAAAATTCCATTAATTTCCCTCCTCATAATTTGAACGTAGCTGTCCACATGCCGCATCTACTGAACTGCCAAATTCTTTTCTAATTGTTACGTTTATTTTATTTTTCTTTAAAATATCATAAAAATGCATCACTTTATCTTTTGATGTTTTTTTAAATTCTATATGACTTGTCTCATTATATGGTATTAAATTAACATAAGCATTAAGCCCTTTGATTAATTTTACTAATTTTAGCGCACATTCATCTGTATCATTAACATCTTTTAACATAATATATTCAAATGTTACTTTACGATTTGTCACAGAAATATATTCTTTTACTGAAGTTATTATTTCACTTAATGGATATACTTTATTTATTTTCATTAATTTGCTTCTTAATTCATCATCTGGTGCATGAAGTGAAATGGCTAAATTAACTTGAATATTCTCTTTTGTAAATTGTTTTATTTTAGGAACTATACCACAAGTCGACACTGTTATATGACGAGCTCCTATGGAAATTCCAAAATCACTATTTATAATTTTTATAAATTTTAATACATTTTCATAATTATCAAACGGCTCACCAATACCCATTAAAACAACATGTGATATTCTAATTTGTAAATCATCTTGGACAAGTAAAATTTGTCCAACCATTTCATCTGGAGTTAAATTCCTTATTTTTTTTAATCTACCACTTTCACAAAAAGCACAACCCATATTACATCCAACTTGAGTTGAAACACATAAACTGTTGCCATAATCATGATTCATTAAAACAGCTTCTACTTTACTGTTATCTTTTAATTTAAATAAGTATTTGTGTACATCTTTCGCATGTTGTGATTTTATTATCTCGGGTTTAGTCAATTTAAAATCCTGTTTTAATTTTTCTATAACTGTTTTTTTTACATTGGTTATTTCATCAAAATTATTTATTCTTTTTTTATAAAGCCAATCATAAATTTGTTTTGCTTTATATTTTTTTTCATTAATATTTTCAAAATAATTTTCTAAGTCTAAAATAGTCATGCCATATATGTTCATGCTTATCACCTTATATCTAATTATATCAAATGTATTAAAAAAATAATAGAAAATTCCTATTATTTTTAGTTTATTATAAATTTTTATTCTAATATTTGTCACATTTTACAGTGATTTTCTATTTCATAATTTCCATAACGATACAAATTGCGAAGAAAAGAAAACCTAAAATAGCTGTTAGACGAGTTATAAATAATTCTCCTCCTCTTTCTTTTCTATTAGCGAAAAGTTCATCATTTCCACCCATAATACTACTTGATGGGCTTACTGCTTTACCGCTTTGTAAAAGAACAATTGCAATTAATAAAATAGATACAATTATTAATAATATCTTCATAAGTATCCCTCCGACTTCTTTTAATCTACCATAAATTAATAGAAAAATCAACTGAATTATTTAATCCTTTTCTTTTTACCATTACTTTTCATAATCACATTTACTACATTTAACTTTATCTTTCTTTAAAACAAGCATCTCACCACATTCTGGACACTTATCTCCTACCGGCTTATCCCAATATGCAGTTTTACATTTTGGATAATTATTACAACCATAAAATAATTTACCCTTCCTTGTTTTCTTTTCAATTATTTTACCATCACAATTAAGGCAATCACAAACAATTACATCATTCCTAGGTTCATTTTTAATATATTTACATGTAGGAAAATTAGAGCATGCTACAAAAGAACCAAACTTACCTTTTCTAATAACAAGTGGATGCCCACACTCTGGACAATCCTCACCAGTTTTCTCTGCTTCCTTTTTAGGTAACTTATCAAAAGCTTCTTTAACGGCAGGTTCAAATTCACTATAAAACTTTTCTAAAATTTCATACCATACTTCTTTTCCTAAAGCAATTTCATCCAAATCACTTTCCATATTTGCAGTATATTCAACATTAATTAAATGACTAAAACATTCTTGTAATTTATCCGTAACCTCAATCCCAATTTCAGTTGGAATAAACTTTCTATCAACTAAATTTACATAACCTCTTTTTTTAATATTATCAATAATAGTTGCATAAGTACTAGGCCTACCAATACCAAGTTCATCCATAACCTTAATTAATTTAGCTTCAGTATATCTAGCAGGAGGTTCCGTAAAGTGTTGTGAGCTGGTTATATCATTTGACACAACAACATTTGATTTATATTGATCAAATGGAGGCAATATACTATCTTTTATATCCTCATAATCCTTATAAATTTTTAAATAACCATCAAAAATAATTACCTGACCTGTAGCCTTAAAACTATAATCATTATTATTTAAAATAACACTTGTTCCTTCAACTTTAGCCGGTGCCATTAAACTAGCCAAAGCCCTATAATAAATTAATCTATATAATTTATACTCATCATCAGACAAATAAGACTTTATACTCTCAGGAGTTCTCATAATACTTGTAGGCCTAATTGCCTCATGAGCATCTTGAACATTATCCTTCTTTTTACTTACCTTAACTGCCCCAGTATATTCCTTACCATACTTAGTTTCAATAAACTTATAAGCATCAGATATAAACTCATTAGAAAGTCTTATAGAATCAGTACGCATATAAGTAATTAAACCAACAGTTTCATTTTCCAAATCAACACCTTCATATAAACTTTGTGCGACACTCATAGTTTTTCTAGATGAAAATCTTAATTTATTAGATGCAGTTTGTTGCAAAGTACTCGTTGTAAAAGGTGGCTTAGAAGACTTATTTTTTTCCTTCTTTGAAACATCTGCAATTTCAAAAGCCTTAGTTAATTTATTTAAAATATCATTAGCTTCATTTTCATTTTTAATTTCTATTTTTTTATGCTTATATTCAAATAAATCAGCACTAAAATCATTAAAATCAGCACTTATTGTCCAATATTCTTCAGAATTAAATTCATTTATTTCTCTTTCCTTATCAACAATTAACTTCAAAGCTACACTTTGAACACGACCAGCAGAAGAACCATCTGTCTTAGATTGAATTAATTTACTTAACCTAAATCCAATAATTCTATCTAAAATTCTTCTTGTCTCTTGACTATTAACTAAATTCTGATCAATTTTTCCTTCATGTTTCATAGATTCAAGAATAGTATTTTTAGTAATTTCATTAAAAGTAACCCTAGAATATGATTTGTCCTTTAAGCCTAAACAGTCATAAAGATGCCAAGCAATAGCTTCACCCTCTCTATCTGGGTCGGTAGCAAGATAAACCTTATCAACCTTTTTAACTTCTTTTTTAAGTTCATCAATAACACTTTTTTTACCCTTAATAGTTTTATAATCAGGTTTGAAATGATTCTCAATATCAACGCCTAAGCCATATTTACCCTTAGTTGATAAATCTCTAATATGGCCTTTAGAAGAAGATACAATATAATCTTTTCCTAAATATTTACCTATAGATTTTACCTTTGTAGGTGATTCCACAATAACTAAACTTTTACCCATAATTCACCTTCCTTAAAAAACTAATATATTTTATACACTAAAGTTTTATAAATGTCAATCAATAACATCAATAATTAATTTAGGTCTTTCAACTATATCAGAAGAAAATTCAAAACAAGATAAAATCTCATCATCATCTATTTTTTTATCACTATAATATACTGTAGCAAGCAATTCTCCTTCTTCGACATAATCACCTACTTTTTTATTTAAAACAATACCAACAGATAAATCAATAACATCATCCTTTGTTAACCTTCCAGCGCCTAACTTTCTAGATAATTTTCCTATTTCTAAAGCATCAATAGATTTTATGTATCCTTTATTTAAAGAATTAACTTCTTTAAAAGTATCTGAAACACTTATATTAGAAACATCTCCACCTTGTGCGGTAATCCATTGAATAAACTTTTCATATCCTTTACCATTATATAAGTTTTCCTTCACCATCTCATAAGAAGACTCTAAAGAAATATTAAGTCCCATAGATACCATCAAAGAACCTAATTTTAAAACAAGTAAAGTTAAATCCGAAGGACCTTTTCCCTTTAAAGTATCAATTGCTTCCAATACTTCCAAAGAATTTCCGACCGCAAATCCCAATGGTTCATCCATATTAGTTAAAACGCAAGCTGTATCTTTATTATTTTTTAATCCAATTTTAACCATTAAACGTCCTAAAGCCTTAGCATCATCCAAACTATTAACTAAAGCACCATTACCAACCTTCAAATCAATAACAATTTTACTAGCACCACTAGCCAATTTTTTGCTCATAATACTAGAAGCAATCAAAGGAACAGAATCAACAGTTCCAGTAACATCCCTTAAAGCATATATTTTTTTATCAGCAGGCACTAAATTTCCCATTTGCCCAACCAAAGCAATATTTATATCATTTACTTGCTTTTTAAATTCATCCAAACTCATAGTAGTTTTAAAACCTTTTATAGATTCAAGCTTATCAATAGTTCCACCAGTATGACCTAATCCTCTACCACTCATTTTAGCAATCTTAACCCCCAAAGAAGCAACTAAAGGAGCCAAAACAATTGTCGTTTTATCACCAACACCACCAGTAGAATGTTTATCAACAATATTATCAAACCCCAAATCAAGCACTTCGCCACTTTTCAACATAATATCAGTTAAATTAATAACCTCATCCTCACTTAATCCCAATAAATCAATTTCCGTTAAAAAAGAAGACATCTGATAATCCTCAATACTGCCATCTAAAAAACCATCAATTACAAATTGTAATTCATCTTTTGTAAGAACATTATTCTTTTCTTTCTTATCTATTATATCAAGTATATTCATATAATACCTCCAAGCAAATTTTATTAACTAAATTCATATTATCAATATGTATTTTTTTTGTCAAGAAACAATTTATAAGTAAAATAACATTA
>CAVDHX010000085.1:0-5291 GCA_963609095.1 Sphaerochaetaceae bacterium
CCAAATTTTTCTTTTTTAAATTCATTACCTTCTATTATTGAAAATACTCTTTCTGCTGATAAGTTAAATTTCCTAATGCTTGACATTAGATAATCTAAATCATAGCCTAAGTTAGAAAATCTATCTGAATAATTATATATAACTAATGCCATAGCTACTTCTAATGTTTGATTTTTTAAGAGGTAAATTATTAATATAATTAATATAAATTTTAATAAATAATATAAGGTCCACCATAAAAATTTATAATTATCATTACTTGTTTCTATTTTATATTGCATATTGTTTATATTAATTATTTTATTATCTAAAACTTTTAAAAAACTTTTTTCAGCATTAAGCATTTTAATATCTCTAGCACCTCTTACAACTTCTCCTGTCATACCTGTAACTTTGTCTTCTTCTTTCTTTAATTCTTTTTCTTTTTTAGAATATATTTTGGTTTGGTATGATATAGAAAATGATATTAAAATGGCACCTATTACATAGTATATGAATATATAAAAATTAATATATAATATTGATATATATACTCCAATGTCTTCAATAAGATATGCTATATAACTACTGGATTCGTTTAGTATATTGGATATGTCTTTAGCATCAACTGTTAGTCTTTGTATGAATGCTCCCGATGAATTATTATCTAAACTTTTGTTTTCTAGTTTAAGCATTTCTTTTCCTAAGTCGCTTTGTAATTTTCTTGAAATCATTTGGTAGATATAATTCTGACAATATAAACTAATCAAATTAATTATGTTATTTAACATATAAAATAAAAACAGTACTAAAGCCATTAAAAATATTTGTTCATATACTTTATCAGTAATTTGCACTATTAATTTAGCACTTAATATTGGAATTATAATTCTTATTATAGAAGTTGCTAGATTTAAAATGCAATAAGCAATAAATTGTATTTTTTGATTTTTTGCATATTTCCATGTTTTTTTAAGATTGCTAAAAAATGGTTTCATCATATCTCTCACCCTTTCAAATAATTTCTTTTTATTTATACCAGTGCATTATTGTTTACAATATTAAAAAAGAAAATCAAATTAGATTTTCTACATTACTATTTATTTGTATTTTCTTCTAATTCTTTTATTTTTTGTTTTAAAAGTTCATTTTCTTTTTTTAATTTATTTAAAACTTCTTTTAAAACTTGTACATCGTATTGCTTTAAATTTTCTATCATTTTTATTTTCACCACTTCTTTTTGTTTACTATATTAAATATAAGTTATTTTTTTCTGTTTACCATGGTTTTGATAATATGCATCTGGCAAATTATTCATATATCCAATCAATTCATTTGCAAATAAGTCTTCATATGAATTATATTTATCTATATTATTTTCTATTATTGAAATAATATCTTCAATATAATACCAACTCATTTCTTTTGCCCACTCTATGTTATCTAAATAATACTCTTCAGGAATATATTTTTTAGATAAATAATTTTCATTTGCTCTTACAAAAAGTTCATATAAATAAGAATTATAGTTTTGATAAAACTGTGGTAATCCATTGTTTTTTCCTTCCTCACAAAGATCATTTTTAGTAGTTATTTTATCATAATATTTATCTACTATAGGATTTACAAAGTGATGTGAATATTCATGATAAGCACAAAGTATAAGGCGATTGATGCCAAGAAAATATTCACCATCTTTATAACTCAAGCCTTTATAATAAGTTATTTCAGGTCTTTTATTATTAGTTGTTATTGAAAAACCACCATTAGCCGTTATTGATATTACTATTTTATATTCTTCATCAGATGAATTATATAAATTTCTTATTTCATCTAAATTAACTACAAAGTTATCAGGAACTGCATTAATCATTTTTTTATATTCCTCTTTGCTATTTTCAAAAAATTCTTCCATGTTTTGATTTTCATATAATTTTTTTAGTTCTTCAGCAAATGTTTTATTTGAAATACTTTTAAAACATTGTACTCTTTCTTTTCTTTCTTTAAATTTAAAGTTGTTATCAAAATCATCAAATAATGCTGTATAACCACTGCATTCATCTATTTCATCTATTGCCTGCATTAACAATGGATATTTATATATTTCTATTTGTTTACTTAAATTTATTAAATATTCATTTTTCATTTCATGTGGATCATATATCCAATCATTTTCTTCGGCTCTATCTGGATTATAATATATATATGATGTTACTATTCCTTGTAATAGTTCCATTCTTTTATCAATTTTGATATCTTTTTTTGTTATATATTCTTGCATTTTAATCACTCATCCCTTGAATTAATTATATCATGTATACTTTAAGATGTAAATTAATGAAAGAAACATTCAGTTTATGATACAATATTTTTTAATCTTTCTTATAAGAAAGATTAAAAAACACGTTTGAGTAAGGGCAGATTATATCAGGGGTCTTTGAATCCATTTATGTGACTGCCCGTCTCTTACCTTATTATTAATCTAGTCTTAGAAAGTGGGGTCAACGAATCCATATAACCAGCATGATGAGATAATTGTAAGTGTTAAGAGTCAAACTAGGAAAGGAAGTATTATATGAAGTATGTTTTAACACTGGATGTTGCTAAAGGTAAAAGTATGTTTATGTTATCTTCTGATGTTGGTGAAATTCTAATAGAACCTACTGAATACACACATAATAAATCTGATTTTGAAAAAATAGATTCTTATATTAATAAACTTAACATTAAAGATAATTTAACAATTATCATGGAAGCAACTAGTATTTATCACAAAGCACCAGAAAGATTTTTTAAAGAAAATAATTATCATGTTATTATCTTTAATCCTCTTATTGGTAAAGAAATTACTAACACTATCAGAAAAACAAAAACTGATAAACAAGACTGCATTAAACTAACTAATTTATTTTGGAAAGGAAGCATTCCAGATAGAAAGTACACAGAAGATGAAATTTATACTAAACTTAATGAACTCTCTAGACAGTATTATCATTTAGACGAAGGATTAACCAGACACAAGAATCGTTATAAAGAATTATTACATCTGTGCTTTCCGGAATTTGAATTATGTTTTAAAAACGGAAAAATATATGATTTAACTGCATTAAACTTTATCAAAGAGTTTCCACACACTTATATTATAAAAGAAAAAAGAGTTGATGCACTTGCTTATAATATAGCTAATACAAATAATAGACATCTGAATTATTATAAAAGAAAAGCTAATGTTATTAAAGAATACGCAATTAATTCATATCCGGGAGTAAGTCAAAATTCTAAAGATATTGATAATTTAAAACAATTAGCAGATGTTATCATTGATTTGACTAAGCGAAAAGATGAAGTTAAAAATCAGATGATTCAGCTAGCAAAAGAAACTAAAAATTATGAATGTATTAACTCGTTATTTGGTATCGGAGAACTATCGGCATCTTTAATAATTGCTGAATTAAAAGACGTCACTAGATTTAATAATATAAAACAAATTAATGCTAGTTGTGGTCTTGATCCTACTATAGTTCAATCAGGAAAAAGTATAAATTATCATGGTCCTATTTCTAAAAGGGGAAATAGATATGCTAGAAAATTATTGTTTAATTGTAGCCGTAATATTATAACTTTATCTGCAAAATGTGATAAAGAAAATTCAATATATGTTTATTACTTAAAGAAAAAACAGGAAGGTAAACATTTCTACGCTTGTTTAACTGCCTGCTCCACTAAACTAATTAGAATTATTTATGCATTATGCATGAATAACTCAACAAAACAAAATTAGTTTAACATTTTATTTAATATATATCAACTAATTAACACCAAATTTTTAAAAAATATGCACTTTTGGTGTTTTCAGTCGTGGATAAAGTCATAATTTTATGTTAATTTATAACTTTTTAAAGAAATTTACAAAAAACACTTGTAAAAACTTAGAAAGTCACTTTTATCTATTTATTAAAAATTTATATAACTAGAATTTTATATTATTTATGTTTTGATTAATATTTATTAAATCTTTTTCTAATTCTTCTTTTAATTCTATTAATCTCATTCTTTCTTCTATTTCTTCTTCTATTTCAGATAATAGTCTTTCTTTTTCTTCTTTTTCCCTTAATGTTTCTGCGAGCGTTACTAATTCTGCGTCGTATTGTAATTCTTCTGGTACATATTCTAAAGCTTCATAATTTTCTTTTACTATTGTTAATATAAATTTTTTATCATGTTTTAATTCTTCGGAAGCAAATGTTAAAGCTTGTGGCCATTTTTTAACTGTAGCTAAGACTACCTCTTTATTATTTTTTAACTCTTCTGAGGCATATTCTAATGCATTACCATTTTCGTTTGTCGCAACTAGCACTATATCTTTATCATTTTGTAATTTTTTAGAAGTATATTGTAGTGCTAATCCATCATCTTGTACTGCGGCTAGTACTATTTCCCTATCATTACGGAGTTTTCTTAAGGCACATTGTAAAGATAAACCATTATTTTTAACTGCAGCCATTACTATATCTTTATCATTTTGTAATTTTTCGGAAGCATATGTTAGTGCGAATCCATTATTATTTACTGCTGCTAATACTATTTCTTTGTCATCACATAATTTTTTAGGCAAAAATCTTAATGTCAATCCATTTTCTCTTACTTTTAATAATGCTTCTGTTTTTTTTATGTCATCCATTATTTCTCGATCAGAAGCAAAATCCACAGAACAACTTCCTGAATAAGACTTTAATCTTTTTCCTGCCAATCTAAAAATTATATCAAATTTTAATTCTTTGGAGGCATATCCTAATGCCCTACCATCTTGTTGCACTGCGGCTAGTACTATTTCCCTATCATTACGTAATTCTTCTGAGGCATATTCTAATGCACTACCATCTTGTTGTACTGCGGCTAATACTATTTCCCTATCATTTCGTAATTCTTCGGAGGCACATAGTAATGCCCTACCTTTATTTTGCACTGCGGCTAGTACTATTTCCCTTTCATTACGTAATTCTTCGGAGGCATATCCTAATGCCCAACCACTTCTTCGTACTGCGGCTAGTATCATTTCCCTATCATTTCGTAATTCTTCGGAAGCATATTTTAATACACTACTATCTTGTTGCACTGCGGTTAGTATCATTTCCCTATCATTACGTAATTCTTCTGAGGCATATATTAATGCCCTACCATATTGTTGCACTGCGGCTAGTACTGTTTTCCTATCATTGCGTAATTCTTCGGAGGCATATTTTAATACACTACCATATTGTTGCACTGCGGTTAGTATCATTTCCCTATCATTACGTAATTCTTCTGAGGCA
>CAVDHX010000086.1:0-10723 GCA_963609095.1 Sphaerochaetaceae bacterium
AAACGCTTAACGCGTTTTTTCAATTAATTCCAAAGTATCTTCTGCAATCATTAATTCTTCATCAGTTGGAATAACATATACCTTAACTTTAGAACTAGAATTACTAATTTGAACTAATTCACCATGAACATTATTTTTTTCATCATCTATAAATACATTTAAACAAGATAATTTATCACAAACCATCTTACGAACAAGTGGGCAATTTTCTCCAACACCAGCAGTAAATGCTATCACATCAACACCACCTAATAAAACATAATATTGAGCAATATAATTAACTATTTTTTGAACATACATATTAAGTGCTAAAGTAGCTCTTTCATCACCTTCGTTATATGCTTTTTCAATATCTCTCATATCACTACTAATTCCACTTATACCTAAAAGACCACTTTCTTTATTTAACTTATCAGTAACCTGTTCAATAGATAAATTTTCTTGTTCCATAACAGGAGTCAATAATGATGAATCAATATCACCACAACGAGTTCCCATCATAATACCTGCAAGTGGTGTAAATCCCATAGAAGTATCAATACATTTGCCATCCTTAACAGCAGAAATAGAACCGCCATTTCCAATATGGCAACTTATTAATTTGAATTTTTCTTTACCAACTAATTCCTTAACTTTTTCGGTAATATATCTATGACTTGTTCCATGTGCGCCATATTTTCTAATGCCATATTTTTCATACCATTCATAAGGAACAGGATACATATATTGAATATTATTCATTGTTTGATGAAATGCAGTATCAAAAACAGCCGTATGAACTGCGTTAGGTAAAGCTTCCTTAAACGCTTTAATTCCAAGCATATTAGCAGGATTGTGCAAAGGAGCAAAATTTTTAATTTCTTCTAATTTTTCCCATACAACATCATCGACTACAACCGATTTATCAAATAAATCTTTACCTTGTACTACTCTATTTCCTACACCATCTATTTCATCAAGTGAAGATACTATTTTTAAACTAATTAATTTTTCAAGTAAAATATTTACAGCTTCAGTATGATCATTTAAAGAGGCATCCTCTTCATACTTCTCGCCATTAAATTTAATCTTATAATTGCCCATACCAGCACTTTTGCCAATACGTTCAAATACTCCACTAGCAATTACTTTTTTATCTTCCATATCAATTAAACTAAATTTTAATGAACTACTTCCAGCATTTATTGAAATTATTTTCATAACATCATCCTTCCTAAACTAAATTTCACAGGTCTAATTATATCAAAATAACAAATGGTGTTCAAGAGGAGAATCGAACTCCCATCATTCCCTTCGGAGGGGAAAGCTTTATCCATTAAGCTACTCGAACACACATCAATTATATTATTTTTAAAGAAAAAAGTCCAATAGACTTTAATTAGCTTTCCATGTTGTAAATACATCACAACTATTACTAGATGGTGCTGGTGAAGGCATTTGCATTCTTACAATTGTTGGTATTTTAAATGCACTACCAAAAGCCATACAAGTTCCAGGTTGTAATGTCTTTTGTTTTTCAACAATATCTGCAGAAATATTTGGTAACATTTTTGTAATATAATCCAAATCAAGTGGATGTGTAATTTTAAATATTAAGAAATTTGCACATTGAGAAATAACAGTATCAGATATTTCAACTGGTCTTTGAGAAATAAGATTAAATATTAATCCATATTTACGTCCTTCTTTAGCTGCTCTTTCAAATATATTATATCCGATAAGTTCTACATCACCATCATTTTGAACATATCTATGTGCTTCTTCTACAAAGATATGAAATGGAATTGAAGCTCTATTTTTTAATCTTTTAGCAAAATTAAATAACATTTTAGTATATAATTTAACTACAACTTTAGCGAACCAATCCTCAACATCTTCAAGATTAAAATTAATTATTTGTGCTTTTCTACCATTTTTAGCAACTAATGAAGCTATATAATTTTCCATCGTAATAAAAGATGGATAACGTAAATACCTAGAATCTTCAGATATAGTTAGTGCGTGTAACCTAACTTTTAATGTAATAGCATCAGAATAAGTTTCCTCATTATTTAAAAGTCCCTCACTAATTAACGTAAATTCTAAAGCTTTTTCTAAATCTTCCAATGTATAATATTTAATATCAGTAGGTTCATATTTGTCAAGTGATTCATCAATGAAACCAGTTATATATTCTGTCATTAGTATACTTTCAGGAAATTGGCCTTGTGTATCTATTGTAAAACATTCCCTAAATTTTCTAGTATATCCTATTCCCCTAACTGGTGCTTCTAAATTAAATTCATTTGTTGAACAAGTTGCTAATATTTTAAATACGTCATTTCTTTTACTACTAGCTGTTTGATTTGTATATAAAATAGTCATTATAGCTTTAGCAATTAAATGATTCTTATATTTAGTACTTAATTCATCTTCTGATGCAAATATAGTAACAAGTTTAAGCATTCTTTCAATAATAGTCAATTGTGAGTGTTTCTCGGCTCTTAAAAGTAAAGCCCAATCATCAATATCTAAAAGCCAAATTGGAATAGATAAAATTTCACCATCTGGTTGATTAACATTAGTAGTATAAAATTTAAAATTTAAATTAGGATTTATTTTATCTATATTTTGAAGTGCATTATGATACTCTCCATAAGCATCAAAAATAAAGAAATTCGAACGAAATGGTAAAAGTTTTGGATTTGAAAATACATTTTGTAAAAGTCTAGCTACTCCACACGATTTACCTGAACCACTATTACCAAATATAGCCATATGACTACTAAACATTTCATTAATATCAACCATGATTTTATGACCGTCATAAAGTGGACTTTCACCTAAAACAAAAGATGATTCATTATCTTCACCTACAAGCAAACCCACCTCACTTGAATCAATTAATCTTAATTTAGCATTAAATGTTGGTTTTCTAATAACACCACCAACAAACTTACCATCAGAAATTTCTCCTAAAAATCTTATTTTAATAATATTATCACTAATATCCTCTACTTCACCCAATATTTTCTTTTTTTCATCTTCAAATATAACATGCATATTCATTATATTTGTTGACATTGAACCATCTTGTGGTGTTTCTACATGTGCTTCTGTGTTAGATATATATAATATTTTTCCAAACATAATTATCTCCCCTTTATATTAAATTTTCAATTTGTTTTTTTATTTTTGGATTTAAATCTTTAATTATTTTTTTAATTTCATTTCCATTTTCATATAATTTTAAAATATCTTCATACTTTTTTAATTTTATTTCTACATCTTTAATTTGCTTATATGCAGCATTTCTTGAAACTTGTTTATTTTCCGCAATTTCTGATAAAGATAAATTATCAAAATAATAATCTTTAAAATAATCTTGCTGTTTTTTTGTTAAAAGGTCACCATAATAATCAAACAAATTTATAAAATAAATTGTTTTATTCATCATCATCACCCTTAAACAAACCATAAATATATTTTTCAATATCGAATGTGCGTAAATCTTCCTTTTTTTCACCTAATCCAATATATTTAACTGGAATACCAGTTTCTTCCTTTATGGCAAGAACAATGCCACCCTTAGCAGTTCCATCTAACTTAGTTAAAACAATACCAGTTATATCTGTTATTTCCTTAAAATTCTTAGCTTGGCTTATTCCATTTTGCCCTGTAGTTGCATCAATAACTAATAAGGTTTCATGAGGTGCACAAGGAACTAATTTACCAATAACTTTATTTATTTTTTCAAGTTCTTTCATAAGGCCTATTTTATTCTGTAATCTTCCTGCTGTATCAATTAAAACAACATCATAACCTTCTTCTTTTGCTTTGTTTACACCATCATACATAACACTCACCGGTTCATTATTTTCCTTATAAACAATATCACAATTTATTTTTTTGGCCCATTCATTTAACTGTTCAAGAGCCCCAGCTCTAAATGTATCGCCAGCAACCATTAATACTTTTTTTCCTTCATCTTGAAGTTTAGCAGCTAGCTTACCAATAGTAGTAGTCTTACCAGCACCATTAACCCCAACAAATAATATAACTGTTGGTCCTTCTTTAGCATAATTAATCTTGTTTGTAATAATATCTCCATTAACATATATTATAAACATCTCATCAACTATTATATCCTTTAATTCTGAAGAAGATTTTATATTTTCTTTTTTCACTCTTTTTTTTAATCTATCAATTATTTCCATTACTGTATTAACACCGATATCAGACATAATCAATATTTCTTCTAAATTTTCAAAATATTCATCATCAACATATTTATGATTTTGATTTAAACTTAGTAAAGCTGATAAAAAATTATTTCTTGTTTTTTCTAATCCCTTATCATAAATTTCTATTTCCTCTTTTTCATCTTTTTTAAATATATTTTTAAATTTATCAAATATTCCCATACAATCACCTTATTACTATAATAATTCTACACTATTTTTCTTATATTTTCAATATATAAAAAGGATTGTTAATCGCAATCCCTAATTAAATACTACATACTCGTCTGTATTATAAAGTACACCACCAATTTCAAGATAAATTGAATATTTTCCCGTTAACCCAACATTATTTATATATTTTGTTGCTTGAATTAATGTTGTATCATTATTATTACCTAAATCAACACAAAGAGCTGTATAAGGCGTTTTACTAACCCTCATCGAATATATATTTTTAATATTGTCTTTATATAAAATCACATTAACTAAAGTACCTTTTTTAAATGTTCCAGTTACTTTTAATCTATCTTTTTCTTTAGTTATGTTTATTTTATAACTTTTATATTTTTTGTCTATTTTTTTACCGTTCATTTTTAATACAAATGATGATTTGTTTTTTTCAGTTTTACCTAATGAGCCAATTTGAGAAACGTTGCCTAATTTAAATTCATCATTTGAATATAAACTCATTTTTTCTACTCTATATGTGTTTGTTGGTAATATCATTTCGAAAATTACTTCATCATCTAATAATTCTACCGTATCGCTTTTTAAAGTATCTGACGATACTAAACCCGCAGGTTGATTTTGAACTTTACCATTTTTATAAGAAATACCACCAGAATGAATTATATAATGATTTTTATCTAGATAATCCACATCAGATATATATGGGGAATAAAACGAACTCCCACGGTTTTTACCATATTCAAATATTTGTTTAACGGTTTTGTTTTTAGTATCTATCTTATACATTACTCCCCTTGAATATGAATTTTCCGCCTGAATATATTTATTTTTATCTTTTGATTTATTATTACCATTATCAAATAAAAATACATATCCTTCAGGTGTTATCATAGCCGCGTGCTGAGACCATTGAAATTCAGTATTATCATCTTTTTTAAGAAAATATTTTTGATATTTTTTACTCCAGCCTGTAGAATCACCTAATATCCAATTTAATTTACCAGTTTTATAATCTATATTAATAACTGCATCTTGATGCCTTCCAGACAAAGTTATTGAATTTGTTTTTTTGTCATACCATACAGAATTATTATGAAACCAATCATATTGTATCCAATTTTCGCTTTTGCCATCTTCCATATTTAATATTTTTTTTAAATCAAATTTTTTAACTATATTTCCAGTTTTTCTATCTAATTCTACTACATAATCTTCTACAGTTCCATCTTCATTATCAAAATCATTTGAAGCAATTAATAAATTACCATTTTCCATTTCATAGTAATCATGGTGATAACCACCCTTTAAACTATACTCATTATATATTTTACCAAGCATATCCATCTCATATAAACCAGTTGAATAATATGGTGTTGATACTAATCTTTCAGTACTTAAAAGTAAATGACCATTTTTTAATCTATTTATCTCCCATATGGCGCTTTCAGTTAAATACCATCTAACATCACCATTGGTATCATATGCACAAGTATAACCTTTTGCAGATGGGGTATAAAAATATAAATCATTTGTTAATTTCGTTTCATCTTTTTTAACACTAGTTGGTAAAATAAAATCATCAGGTAATTTATCTGTTTTTATTTTTATTGTTTTTTCATTATTGCCAACTTTAACTATAACTTCATTTTCACTATCTGCATACAAGCCATATATAGGAATATAATGTTTTTTAGTTTTTTCATCAAAATCATGGGTATAAGTTGTTAGTTCATCCTTTCCTTTTATGGTAACACTTACTTTTTCATTTTCTGTTGTTTCAAATAAAACTAATGCCGTAAGTGGTGAATTACCATATGGATTAATAATTATATTAGGGTTTTCTAAAGTATATCCTTTAATTTTAAATTTTTTTTCATTTTTTTCCTGTTTTTGAGACAATGAAATAATTTCTTTTACTTTATTATTTCCTTCATTTGATAAACTTACTACCTTTACTAATAAAGTTACACTTAAAAATAAAATTGCAATTATAATTAAAATGATATTTTTTCTTTTCATAAACTTTTCACCGCTCTCATTATACCATCATAAATATACTAGGAACATATAAAATCAAAATAGCACAAATTAACATAATTATAAAAGAAATCAATCTACTATAAATTCCAATCGTATTTTCCATAATAATTTCCTTAATAATCAAATTTACAACATTTAAAATAATTAAACTAGTAATTAAATACCCAAGGCCATATAAAATTAAATTTAAATTACTAGAGTTTTGTCTTTCAATAAATAATTTTAAAAGCAAGGGCGTACTTTTAGCAGAATTAATAAGGGAAAATGTAACTAAAACACCAATTAAAATAATCTCCAACGTGTAAAATAGCATTCGTTTCTTTCCAAATTTTTCATCAAATATTTGTAAAATACTCTTTTTAGGTTCATTTATTTTTAAATAAGAATCAATTCCAACACATCCAGTCAAAATACAACAAAAAGCTAAAACCGAACGCATAATAACAGTTTGATTAATACTTAATTCAAAATTACTAAAAATAAATATCATATAAGTAATAAAAGATGAAAATAAAAATACATTAGATAAAATTAGTCTTTTTTTATTATTATAAATACAAAGCATTATTCCAGATATAAATAAAATAATCCACAATGAATTTAAATTAATGCCATCAGATAAACCTGATAAAAATGAAACCTTACTAACACTATCATCATTTACTTTACCAATCAAAGGAAATATAATACCATCACTATTTTTAATATCAGTTAAAATATTATTTTCAATTTTATCAAATATCTCGTCATTATATCCATTATAAAATTTAGAACCAATTACAGTATAAGGAACCCCAGTTTCTTTATCGTTAAACTTATTTCTTACCTCAGTCAATAAATTATTATTTTTTTTATTATGCCATACCTCATATTTATTGATTTTTAAATTATCTTTAAGCTGATATTTTAATACTTTTAAACACTTCTCTTCTTTTTGACAAAAAGGACATTCCTTTCCATAATATAAATCAATCGATTGTGCTTTAACGCCAAAAGGAATTAATAATAAAATTAAAAGTAATTTTTTCATTTTCTACCTCCCAATTTATAATAAACCTTATCAAATGCACTAATAAAATTATCAATATCTTCATCTGTGGTTTTTTTAGAAATACTTACCCTTAAACTAGATTCTGCTCTATCTAAATCATTAGTTAAAGCAAATACTGCCTTAGACGAATTACCAGTTGAACATGCACTTTGTGTAGATATATAAACATCATATTCTTCTAAAGCGTGAAGCATAGTTTCAGGTTTTATATTAATAACACTAAAATTTAAAATATGAGGTATTGAATTTTCATTACTATTAATAAAAACATCTTTATATTTTTTCAAATTATCTTTTACTTTTAAATTCAAAGTCAAAACTTTATCATACCCTAAATTATCATAACTTAATCTTAAAGCCTTAGCCATTGAAACAATAAGTTCAGTAGCAGGTGTACCACTTCTAAAATTGGTTACACTCTTACCACCAGCAATTAAAGGTTTTATCATTAAATTTTCTTTTTTATACAAACATCCAATTCCTTTAAAACCAAAAAATTTATGAGCTGAAAAACTAGCCACATCAACATTAGTTAAATCAAATTTAATTTTACCAACAGCTTGCGTTATATCACTATGAAAAATTATTTTAGGATATTTTTTTAATAACTCACCTATTTTTTCTATAGGCTGCCTAATTCCAGTTTCACTATTTACCATACTAATTGTTACTAAAACAGTATCATCAGTAATCATATTTTCTAAATCACCAAAGCTAACAATACCATCAATAAGAGGAACATAATCGACAATAAATCCCTCTTCCTCCATTTGTTTCAAAGGACTATAAATAGAAGAATGCTCTAATGATGTAGTAATAATATGTTTGCCTCTATTTTTAAACTGACTCATAGCCTTAATAATTGTATTATTACTTTCACTGGCGCCTGATGTATATATAATTTCACTTGATTTCACGTTTAAAATTTTAGCAATCTGATTAGTTGCTGCATCAATTAATTTTTTAGCATCACTTCCTAATTTATGAAGTGAATTAGGATTACCAATATAGCTACTCGCTTTTATAAAACTTTGTACAACCTCTGGATCAACTAAAGTTGTCGCACTATAATCTAAATATGTCATATAATCACTTCCTATTTTATAGTATCAAAACCACTACGTTTAAATAACTTTTCCAAATCATAATTTGAATAATAAATCATAGTTGGTCTTCCATGTGGACAATTAAACGGATTTTTACAATTTCTTAAATCACTAATTAAAGCTTCCATTTCATTCATAGTTAAATTAGTGTTAGCTTTTATAGCATGTTTACAGCTCATCATAGTTGCAACTTTTTCATTAAATTTTTCAATGCTAAAATCCTTTTTTGTTTGAATAACAATCTCTATAATTTTTCTAATAGTTTCCTCTTCATATCCAGTTTCAATCCATGCAGGATGTTGTTTAACTACTATTGAATTAATTCCAAAGTCTTCTATTTTAAACTTTAAATCTTCCAAAATATGCATATTTTCTTTTAAAATAATATACTCATCATTAGAAAGTTCAATAGTTATTGGAAAAAGCATAGTTGTAGATGCTATATTAGGTTTTCCCATTGCTTCTTTAAATCTTTCATAATTGCACCTTTCTTTTGCTGCATGTTCATCAATGATATACATTCCTTTTTCATTTTGACAAATAATATAAGTCCCATGAACCAAACCAACTGGATACATCTCAGGCATAAATTCTTTATTATCAATTAAATCATCTGCTATTTCATATTCATCATCCATAACTTTATTATCTAAATCATCATCTAAATCATCATAAAGAGAATCATTAACAATAATTTCAGGTTGATTTATAACTATGTTTTCTTGCTTATGAGACTTTCTTTCTAAATCAAAACGTAACTCCTCAACTTTATGTTTTTCTTTTTTTACAGTCACTTCAGGTATCAAATTTCTATCAGAAATTGCATTTCTAACGCATTCTTTAATTAAATCTAAAAGTGTATCCATTTTACTAAACTTAATGTCCATTTTAGTAGGATGAATATTTACATCAATTACACTCGGGTCAACCATAATATTAATAACAGTTATTGGATATCTATTGTCAGGTTTATAAGAATGATAAGCATCATTAATTGTTCTATTGATATCAATATTTCTAACAACTCTTCCATTTACAATAGTAACCATATTGTTCCTACTAGATCTATGTATCTCAGGAAGTGATATAAAACCAGATAACTCATAATCTGCATTTTCTCCTTCAATACTAACCATTTTACGAGCAACATCATTACCATAAATACTTTGAATAACTTTTAAAATATTACCTGAACCATCAGTTCTTAAAATAACATTATCATTATTTTTTAAAGTAAATCTTATATCAGGCCTAGACAAGGCCAATTTATTTATATAATCCGTAATGTTTGCAAGTTCAGTATATAAACTTTTCATATGTTTCAATCTAGCTGGAGTATTGTAAAAAAGTTCCGAAACTTTAATTGTTGTACCTTTTCTGGCATCACCAAGACCAATATTTAATATCTTACCACCATTAATTACAACATGAGTTCCAATATCATCCTGACAAGTTTTTAAATCAACCTTACTTACAGCCGCAATTGAAGCCAAAGCTTCCCCTCTAAAACCTAAAGTAGTTAATCTATATAAATCATCCTCATCATTTATTTTACTTGTTGCATGTCTTGAAAAAGATAACACAGCATCATCTTTATCCATACCTTTCCCATTATCAATTACTTTAATTTCTCTAGTACCAGCATCTTCTAATTCCACTTTAATTTGTGTACTACCAGCATCAATACTATTTTCAACTAATTCCTTAACAACAGAAGCACATCTTTCAACAACTTCACCCGCAGCTATTTTATTAGCAAGTATTTCATCCATAACTTTTATTACCGACATTTTACCACCCAACTAAATTATACACTAATTTTTTATTACTTCAAATAAAATGTTTTTCATTAAATAATAAAAAAGTAAGGAAATAAATCCTTACTAAAATCCAAAAGAGAAACCTAACGAATTAAAACCTGTTCTGCCAGGTGGGCATCACATTATAAATTTTTGGATCCTTATATAAATACAAGTATTCGACACCATTTATAAATTAGATTCCCGATATCGTTATTTAGAAGGTTTTTCATAACGGTATTCTTCTTTTAGACACCTACATTGTAGCACACTTTTACTAAATATTCAATTATCTTCTGCACTATTTGTCATAAT
>CAVDHX010000087.1:0-4068 GCA_963609095.1 Sphaerochaetaceae bacterium
TATCCCTTGAAAAACAAGAACAAACTCCAATTTTAGAGTATCAAAGAATAAGATAATCTTTGATACAGGTGGTGTTATAAAAATGAAAAGAAGATTACATAGAAAAGATAAAAAACAACAGAAGATTATTATCAGCTTATCAGTATTTTTAGTAATATTTTTATCAGTGGGGTATGCAGCTTTTCAAACAAATATTTCTTTAAAGGCTAAGGGAAATATAAAAGAAAAAACTATTTCAATTAGTGACTTAATTAAAACTGTGGTAACCACAGGAGATGGATTATATTCTGATTCTACTGAAACAGGAAGATATGTCTATAGAGGAGCAAATCCAAACAACTATATAACACTAGGAACAGATATATATAGAATAATATCTATAGAATCAGACGGAACACTAAAAGTAATAAAAAATGGTAATATCGGTTATATAGTTTTTGACCCAGGATATTCAACAAGTATATCAGGAGTAACAGATACAAATTCTGTTGTAGGAACAAGATATTCAAATACATCTGCAGATTATTGTTATCAAAATTCAGGAGCTGAATCAAGTTATCATGGATGTAATGTATGGGGAAGTAAGACAACCATGTTAGACTCATCAGGAAATAATGTGGCAGCAATGCCAAGAGAAGTAGGGGGAACATCATATAATCTTCCAGATGCTGAAGCATATATAAATACATATTTAAATAGTACATGGTTAAATACACTACCTATAGACGTTCAAAATAAAATAGTTACTCATATGTTTAATGTGGGGATTGTAAATGTTACTGATGGACAAACATTAGCTACAGATATATCACAAGAGCAAGCATATAAATGGAAAGGCAAAGTAGGGTTAACAAATGCGAGTGATTATGTAAAAGCTTCAACAAATTCAGCATGTACAAGTATAATTATATATTCTACAGATTCAAATTGTTATAATAATAGCCAGGCACATAACTGGATATTTTCCTCTGCTTTAAGAAGTCATTATTCTTGGATAATCACACCATTAAATTCCAAGTATGGTAACAACAATTATTCAGCCCTTGTTGATAGTGACACTAGCCAATTTTCCTTTTCAAACTCTAAAAATCCTCTAGGGGTTGTTCCTGTTTTCTATCTGTCATCTGATATCACATTAAAAGGAGAAGGTACTACTACAACCCCTTACACAATAATGTAAATATGCAAAATATGGTAGGTAACATACCATATTTTTTTAAATTAAAATAAAATTATATAAATTAATTATATTTTATATGTTAAAAATCATATCTTATTAAAGGATGTGATTAACAATGGAAATTATAAACAATAATGCTGTAGCAGTAGAAACATTTAATGAATTAAAAACCATTCTTGAAGAAGAAAATGATTATACATATATTTACCTAAAAGAAAATATTGATTTAGAATCGAAAATTACAATTAACGTAAATAAAACAGATATAACAATTGATGGTACTTATCAAGATACAAGACATACATATATAAATACATTTTCAGATACTTCAAATGTAATAACCGCTGTTTCAACAAATAAAAATATAGTAATTAAAAATATGGATATTTCATCAGCTAATCCTTTAGGAGTTATTAACGTTCCATCAGAAGCAAGTTATAGTGATGTAGTAGTTGAATATATAAACATAACTTTTAATGGTGTGCAGTTATCGTATAACTATTATGGAAAAACAAAAATAAAAGATGCTGCAATCAACATAAAAAATTATAACAATGTTCAAGCCCAAAGAGTAGCCAATTGTACTAATATAGAAATAGATGGTAACACTAATATAACTTCTGAAAGTACACAAAGTTCATTATTTATTTATAGAGATATACAAACCGCAACTTTTATATTTTTACCCAATTCAACTGTTATTATTGATACCCCTAAAGAATTAATGAATGGAACTAATAAATTATTTTTTAAAATATCACATGGTGCTTATGTAAATATAAAGACAGGAAATGGGTTTGCAGTTACAACAACACATGGTGCGAATAATGTATTAATCGAGCAAGAAGCTAATTTTACTTTTATAGAAAATTCCCACCAAAGAGTCCCTATGTGGAATATATATGGCAATTTTATTGTAAATCAAGGTGCTAGTGTATCTATTTTAAATACATATATGACAACACCAAGTGATAATTATAATTTATATTTTAAAGGCACAAATCAAAAATTCATTTTAAACAATCCCAGATATATAAATATTTATACTAAAAATGCAAATGCTATATATACAAATAATTTAGTAGAATATTCAATTATAACAGGTAGAATCAATATGTGGACTACTTCTTTAGATTATACATCCGCATGTACTATCGATGATCCTCCGGTTTTATATTGGTATGGGTTTGATAAATTAATTAGTATAAAAGGAACGATTACTACAAATGATACTTCTATAACAAAACATAATTTAACCGCAGATGAACTTGCATTACTTCCTGATTTAAATAATTTTAAATTCCAAAGTAGAAAAATAATTACAATGGGAAAAATAAAATCAAACATTCATCAAATCAATAGCACTAAAAATAAAATAACCGGTCATACATCACCACTTGCTTTTATAAAAGTAGAGTATGGCAATGTATCAGAAAAAATTGAAGCTGATAGTAATGGATTATTTGAACATACAGCTTCTGAAGTTATTTCAGATGATACCGAAATTAAATTTACAATAGTAAAAGATGCATTATTCGAAACAAGAACAATAAAATCACCATTTACAGGTGAGTTAACTTTATTTAGTGTAACTAATAATTCAACCTTTGATTTAAATGCTATATCTAAAGAGCCAATAATATTACCTAGAATATCGGCTTGTGAGGTAAAAGTTATTGATAGTAGAAATAATAGTACTAATTGGGATTTATATATAAATTATTTAAATCCAATGCAATATAATGATAATATTTTACACAATTCACTTATATTTAAAAAATTTGATAATGAAATAATTACATTAAAAAATGCACCAATAAAAGTATATGAAGGAGAAAAAAACGATGGCACACTAAAAATAACTAATATTACCTTTAGTAAAGATAAAGGATTATTATTTACACTAAAAGAAAATAATTTAAAGAAAAATGATGATTATACCGCTGATATTATTTGGAGTATTAAATAGTATATATAACCTTTTCAACAAATGGTTTATGACATATTATACATTATAATGGGGTGAATTATGGAAGATTATATAAATGTTAAAATAATAGGGTATGGTAAAACTTTTATCATCTTAAAAGAAAAAAACAAAAAAATATTTGAAGGATATACCAACAATTATGGAAAAATAAAAATTCCAATCATTAATAATAATATATATAAATTAATAATTAAAATGAAAAATAATATTTTAATTGTACCAATTTACGCTAAAAAAGGCTATAAATATTGTATACCTATTAATGTTTACAAAAAAGAAAATGATATAACTGTATATCTTAAAGATTATAATTATCCTGAAATACTGATAACGAAAGGAGAAGTGAACTTATGGGACGAAGGCATACTGTCAATATAAAAGATGGTAAAGGAACTATAAAAATAGTAAATGGATCATATAAAGTTAGTGCCTCTGCCGCTGGATATGATTCAGATACATTAAACCCACAAAATATTTCAATTGTAGAAGGAACCAATGAATATACATTTCAAATATCAGCAAGTGGCACCTTAACTTTGCATGTTACAGAAACAGGGGAAAGTAGTGGTGTGCAAGTTATTGGAGCTAAATTTATAAGAACAGATTCTACTGGAACAGTAATTGGTAAAGACGTTACCTCAGATTCAAATGGGGATGCTATATTTAACAATGTTCCTTTTGCAACAAACCAATCAGCAGAAATTTATATAAAACAGTTAACAAGCGATGGAGCACATACATTTGAAGAAAGCGTAAAAACTATAAAGATGACAAATGATGCTGAAACTATGCAAATTATAAATCCGCCAGCTACAGAAAGAACAATATCTCTTGTTGATACCAATTATGCAAACATACCTGTAAAAGATGGTCAAATAATATTTGAAGAACCATAAAA
>CAVDHX010000088.1:0-5208 GCA_963609095.1 Sphaerochaetaceae bacterium
TTCCTTTAGATGAACTTAAATCACTAAAATGATTAAAATCACTTTCCCTTAATACAAATTTATAAGCAACCTTATTATTTATTATCGTAAATACACACTCAACATTTTCTTTAACTTCAAAGCATAAAATAGGTGAATGTACTTCTTCCTCAACATCTACTAAATCATTAAAGTTTTTAACATTAATAACATCATAATTATCTAAATTAGGCATATTGTGCGTTTCTGCAATAATATCAGCATATTCTTTTAATATCTTATTAAATGATAATACATATTCAGATTTTCTAGTTACAACAAGTAGGCTCTTAACTAAACGTTTAAATATATATAACAAAACCAATAAAGCTAAAGCACTAACAATTAATACCGGCATATTTATATTAGCTTTTGTAGTAGAAGCTTTATAAATAGTATCACTACCGCTATTTACATAATTAGGTTTAATACTAATAGTTTGTTGTAATAAAGGAATTTCCAAAGACATTTTATTATCAGTCTGTAATCCTTTTTCACTTTCACCCTTAAGACCAGCTTTAACATTAATCTTCACACTTAAATCTACCCTAGCATCCACAGATAATCCAAATTGATTACGAAAATCAGTCATAATTTCATTATAATTATTATAATCCAAACTAACTGTTTTACTAATATTTATAGTACTTCCACTACCAGTTTGAGTTGCTAAATTAGCAATAGGATAAGACTTTGACCAAACCTCAACATCTTTACCATCAGAATTTTGATATAATCCCCTAGTAGTAGCGACAACCTCATAACTATACGTATAATCTAATTCCTTACTAGCTTGAAGATTATATTTAGCATCTACCTCAATATGATCAATAAGTGAAGTAATATATTGCTTATTCATACCAAGATATGATGAAGTAAAGAAACTATTATTCTTTAAATAAACCCTATAATTTAAATTAGAATTATAATTATATGAATATAATTCCTCCTTATCATTTTGTTCAGGATTCAAACTTTTAACTATTGAAACTACCGAAATAATAATTCCAGCAACAACAACAACTAATAAAAATACACGAACCCACTGTTTTAAAATTATATTATTTTCATTTTTTTTCATATTATCCTCCCCTTTTTACGATATTACACCACTTAACCATACAGACGGATAACCAATAAGTGGTATAACAAATGAAACTTTTCCTTTAACATCTTCCATAGATACCTTATTCATATCAATAGCATTATTATGATCACCCTTAGTAACAAATAATTTATTACCATAATTATCATTAGTAATACTAACAATTCTATGAACAACATATTTATTTCCACTAACAAACTGAATTATATCACCCTTTTTTAATTCATCTTTTTCCCTAGTAGTTAATTTATTAATAACAACTGCATCTCCTCTATCAAAAGTTGGTGACATACTACCAGATAAAACAGCAATCGGTTGATACTTAAATAATCCCATAACAAATCCAGCAAGAAGACCAATAAACAAAAACGTAGGTACATAAACCACTGGATTATATTTGCTTCTTTCTCTTCTAGACAATCTCTCCGTTTTTTTAACATGAACATAATTCATATAAACATAAATTGCTAAAGGTGTTACAACACCAACAACAGCAGAAGCAAACCATTCAAAATTAGGTATAATAGGAACAATAAAAGGTGGTAGTGTCATAAAAAGCCTATAAACAATCGAAAATTTAGCACCACCAATATAAACCAAATAAGTAGCTAAAGCACTTTCAAGCAAAGCAGGAATTAAAGTAGCAGAACTATAAGTAAAAATTTTCTTTAAATCTTTAAAATGATTTAAAAGATTAGAATAATTTAAATTAATTAACATAATTAGCAATGTCATCAAAATAAAGTTCCAAATTTTTCTTTTATTAGTTTTTAATAACGCTTCCCTTACAAATTCTTGGAAAAAAATCAAACCACCAAATGACCATACATTTTTTAAAATACTAAACAAAGTCTTTGAATAAGGTGTTCTTTGAAATCCAAATAACAAACCCAACAAAAAATATACAATTATATAAATTATCAAAGAAATTAATAAACTTTGAAATTTATCTTGTTCTCCTTTTACCCTAATTGATGAATCCTTACTTAAAAAAACCACAACACCACAAATACTAATCCACATAACAGGATTAATAATTTCATTGTAATAGTTTAAATTAAAAGAAGTTGTAATAAAGGTGTTAATAAAAAAGTAAACAATTAATAAAAAGTATATAGCTAAATTTTTCATACTCATACCCCTTTATATATCACTATCATCTCTACTATAACAAATTATAGCATAACGTCTAATCATTTACAAGACATACATTTACAAGATATATAATATTTTTTCATAAAAAACAGCTGAGTATTACAAACCAATTTCATAATACATAAAAAAAGTCATTTTTCTGACTTTTTAAATTAATCATTTATGCTTGAACATAATTCATTACTACTGTAAGTTGAGCCGTAACATTTTGAACATTACCTTGGTTATCTTGGTTAACATACTCAGCAACAATAGTAATTGAATCAGAACCAGTTGTATTAACTAAAGTATTTTTACTTGGACTAGTTACAGTATACTTAATATTACCGTCACTTGTTGTAGCAGTTAAACCAGTATTATCAATGACCATTCCTGCAGTAGTACTAGATAAAGTAATAGTATCTAAAACAGCATCAATTGTACCAACATTCTTTATTGGAACAACAAATGTAACTTTATCTCCAGGAGAAATTAAACTTGCAGTAAAATCAGCAGTTAAACCACCATCCGCAACACTAACTGTACCAGATGGCATAGTATTCATAATTGTACTTGGAGTTGCAGTTGCACCATCATTTGTCATATGAACGTCCCATTTTGATGTAATTGTAGCACTACCATTAATTGTTAACTGTTGAGCAAATGCTGCATAACCCACTGCCATAACAAATACAACAGCAAGTAACGCACCAATCAAAGCATTTTTATGTTTATTTTCCACTATATCACCCTTTCTATAGACTCAAGTAGTACAACTACTCTATAAAAAATATACCATATTTCACATCTCTTATCAATATCAAAATTATCCTAAATTTAAAGCAAAAAATTTTACTACCTACTTTAATATCCATAAACAATTACAAAAAATCACTTACTTTTAATTTATAAACAGAACATCAAAAAAAGTGCGTCATCACGCACAATACCATTACTTCAAATAATCATCCGATACATTTTCATCAATATCTTTTAAAGTGTTTTCATCAACATCATCAACAATATCATCCCATGGATCCTCATCCTCTTCAACAGCTATTTTTACCTTAGCCTCACCAACAATTTCAACCCCAAGTTCCTTTTCAATATTAAAAGATATAGTTTTATCATTTAAAATTTCAACACCATAACACGTAGGTTGTTTTAAACTTCTAACAATAATATCATTATTATCTGATATATCAGCATTCTCCCTAACTTTCACATTAAATAAATCATTATATTCAATTTTTTTATTAATAACCGCCGTTTTACTATCATTATCATAAGAATACCATATATTTATATCAAATGAACCATCAACTCCAACCTTATTTCCAGTCTTATAACCCTTAAATTTATGATTTATAACCCAGCACCCCAAAACAGTTGTCGGTTTATTCTCAACCTGTAAAGTATAATTATTTTTAAACTGTTTTTTTCCTTTACCAACAATTGCCTTAGTTACTATTTCTTTATATGCTGCCACATAATCACCCCTCACTTTAAGATATGCTTATATACAAAAAAAATGCAAAAAAATTAGCTTCTCGCTAATTTAATTTCACTAATTATCCTACTTAAATTTGAATTAGATGCAATATTCATATAAATTTGAGTCTTAGTTAAATCATCCAATTTATCACCATCAACACTATCACTAAAATCAACTTTTTTAAAATAATTTGTTTTTTTACAAGTAAACTTCAAATTATATCTATCCTCAAAAACAACATTATTATCTATACTTTTCTTATAAATCAAATAGAAAACATACTTAGTTTTATTCTCATTAACATCTAATGAAAATTCACCATTTATTTTATTTTCATCATTAATTTCATAATAAAAGTTATCATTCCCCCCCCTAGTTAAACTAAAAATCTCATTATCACCAGAAAGTGCAAACTTAACAAAATCACTAGTTTTACTATCAGTATACAACACAACATTTAATTTGCCATATTCTTTCAATTTACGTTTTAACTTAATTAAATACTTATCCAATGACTTCTTTACATTACTACCTTTAACATTCTTTAACCTTGAAAAAGAACTTACAAATTCATCATTCGACTTTAATGAATTAATAAAAGTTTCACAAACCCTATCTCCATTTTTATCATCAATCAAAAACCTTGTTTTAACCGTTTTTAAATCCTTACCATCAACATTTAATAATTCCTTATTGCTATAAATTTTTTCATCAGCAATTACTTTATCAATAGCCTGATTAAACCCATCAAGAATTATCTTGGCATCATTACTATTAAACAAATAATTTATCTTATTATTTTTAAATTTTACATACTTGTCATACAAATCAGAAGCATAAATATAAGTATCAGAATTATCCCCATACACTTTTAACTTAAGCAAATCAGAATCATCGTATTTAGTCTTTAAATCCAAATAAAAAGCACCTTTAGAATTATCTTTAACATAATCAGCATTCCATTTTATATGACTAAATTCATTTTTTAAAACATCAGTTTCTAAATTTGTTAAAACATCATAATCAAAAATAATATTACCATCAGTTATATCATAAACATTATCATTAATATTACTTTCTAAATAACTAAACATCCCATCAATAGTTTGCGTAAATAACGTTTTTGGATTACGTCCCAAAAACATCAACCCAAACGTAATTGAAATCATCAAAATAAGAAATATAGCAATAAGCCAAGGTAATTTTGACATGCGAGCTTGCATAGAATTTTTGACAATACCATCATAAACAACACTACCTTCATTTTTAGCATCATCATCCATCAAAGTATCTTCTAAAGTATCATTAGCTCGCTCCTCCACATTTTGAATGAAATCTAAAATTTTATTCTTCCTATTTGAATTTTTTTGAGAATTTTTCATATAATTAACTCCTACTCTTTACATAAATAATACCAAAATAAGCAAAAAAATTCAATAGAAAAATAGCCCTAAGC
>CAVDHX010000089.1:0-41375 GCA_963609095.1 Sphaerochaetaceae bacterium
ATTATTTGTAAAAAATTTCGTAGATTATCTTATTCTACGAATCTCTTATTCTGCTCTAATAATACCAAATATAAGGGTAAAAAGCAAATACTGAATGTCCAAAAAATGAATAAAAAATTTAAATTTAAATTTTAAAATTCCCTTATAAAATAAAAGCAAAACCTAAATTTAGAATATCAAAGAATAAGATAATCTTTGATACAGGGAGGAATTAAAAATGAGAGAAAATTATAAGGGGTTTACATTAGTTGAATTACTAGCGATTATAGTCATTCTGGCAATCATTGCCTTAATAACAACACCAATTATTTTAAATATAATTGAAAAATCAAGATTAAATGCAGCAAAAGATAAAGCATGGGGGACAATAGAGGCTGTTAAAAGTGCTTATGCACAGGCTCAAATGAGTGGATATGAAGATTCTGAAGGAAATGGAGTAAGTGCAAGTGGAGATAACCTTATAGTTACATTTAGTAATGGAACTGAGGCTTTTGGCAGTAAAAAAATAACTATGACCGGAGAAAGACCAACAAGTGGCACAGTAACTATTAATAAGGCTACAGGAACTACAACATGCATGAATTTATATTTTAAAGAAAATGGAACTTTTTATTGTACAAGTATTGATGGTAAATCAATGAAATGCAATAAAGAAAGTAGTACAACTAAAGAAATTACAACATCTGATTTAATTAAAAATGTAGTAACATCAGGAGATGGACTATATGCTGATAGTACAGAGACTGGAAGATATGTATATAAAGGAAAAGATCCAAATAATTATATAACACTAGGCTCTGATACATATAGGATAATAGCAGTAGAATCAGATGGGACTTTAAAGGTTATTAAAAATGGTAGTATTGGGGATATAGCTTTTGATACAGTGGGATCTAGATACTCTACTACTGATATAGATTATTGTAATTATTCAGAATCTGGTTGTAAAGTATGGGGAAGTAAAACAACAATGTTAGATTCATCAGGAAATAATGTGACAACAATGCCAAGAGAGGTAGGAGGAGATTTATATAATCTTCCTGATAAAGAAGCAACATTAAATACATATTTAAATAGTACATGGTTAAATACATTATCTGCAGATGTAAAAAATAAAATAACAACGCATATTTTTAATGTGGGAGTTGTATATCCAGATGATGCTGGTCAAATATTAGCTACAGACGTGTTGCAGGAACAAGCGTATAAATGGAAAGGTAAAGTAGGATTAATGAATGTGAGTGATTATGTAAAAACTTCAAAAAATTCTGCATGTATAAGTGTATATTCATACTGGCATACTTCAAGTTGTTATGATAATGTCGCAATATATAACTGGATGTATGCAGGACCAGCAGGTAAAACATATTCTTGGACAATCGCACCATATTCTACTTCGGATGCTGGGGGCGTGTTCTTTGTTTATGAGGATGGTGATCTCAACTACTACGATGCTTACAGTTCTCGTGGCGTCGCCCCAGTTCTCTATCTGTCATCTGATATCACATTAACAGGAGAAGGAACTGATGGTAGTCCGTATGTAATTAGTTAAGAATGATAGATGATCAATGTACAAAGTTATAAATATGTCAAGGTGGGTATCTTTGCATTATTTATGGCTTTTCTTTATAAAGTCACTACTTTATATTTATAAAAACGTGGTATAATATTTGCTGGAAAAGTTGGTGATAGTTTATGGATTATGAAATTATTGTTGTTGGTGGTGGTCATGCTGGATGTGAAGCTGCTTTAGCTAGTGCTAGAATGGGTCATAAGACTTTGCTTGTTACGGGTAATATTAATAATATTGCGGATATGCCTTGTAATCCTTCTATTGGTGGAAGTGCTAAGGGAATTGTCGTTCGTGAAATTGATGCTTTAGGCGGAGAGATGGGAAGAAATGCTGATAAGAGTTTACTTCAAATTAAGATGCTTAATACGGCAAAGGGACCGGCTGTACGTTCTTTAAGAGCTCAAGCTGATAAGATTACTTATCCTAAAATGATGCTTGAGACTTTAAAAAACACTAATAATTTAAATATAAAAGAAGCTTTGGTTAAGGATGTTTTAACAGAGAATAATAAGGTTTGTGGTGTTTTACTTGAAGATGGTTTAGAAATTAGTTGTAAGGCTGCTGTTTTAACTACTGGTACTTATATGAATGCGGATATTTTGGTTGGTGATACTAGACATAGAGAAGGACCTCATGGGGAGAGGCCATCTAATTATTTAAGTGACAATTTAGCTAAAAAGGGTTTTAAAATTAAGAGATTAAAGACGGGAACACCACCTAGAATTGATAGAAGTAGTATTGATTTTAGTAAGACTAAGGTTGAAAATGGTGATGATGTTTATAGAACTTTTAGCTTTGATTATGATGCTTGTTATGATATTGATAAACAAGTTCCATGCCATTTGATTTATACTAATGAAAATACACATAAAATTATTTTGGATAATTTAAATAAGTCTAGTATGTATGGAGGACTTTCTGATATTAAGGGTGTTGGTCCTAGATATTGTCCTTCTATTGAGGATAAGGTTGTTAGGTTTAAGGATAAGGAAAGACATCAATTATTTTTAGAACCTGAGAGTATTTATTATGATGATATTTATTTACAAGGTTTTTCTACAAGTATGCCTCATGATATTCAAGAGGAGATGGTTCATAGTTTACCTGGACTTGAGAAGGCTAAAATTTTAAGATATGCTTATGCGATTGAATATGATGCGATATATCCTACACAACTTAATTTTAATTTAGAAACTAAATTGATTGAGAATTTATTTACTGCTGGTCAAATAAATGGTACTAGTGGTTATGAGGAAGCTGCTTGTCAAGGGCTTATGGCTGGTATTAATGCTTCTTTAAAAATAGAAGGTAAGGAACCATTTATTTTGAAAAGAAATGAAGCTTATATCGGTGTTTTGATTGATGATTTGATTACTAAGGGAATTAGGGATCCTTATCGTTTATTAACTTCACGTGCTGAATATAGGTTACTTTTAAGGGATGATAATGCGGATTTAAGGTTACGTGAGTATGGTCATAAGTTTGGTTTGATTGATGATGATAGATATAATAAGTTTATTCAAAAGAAAATGGATATTAAAAATGCTACTGATGAGTTTAAACGTATTAGAATTACACCTAAGGAAAATGATTATTTAGTTAAAATTGGTACTAAGGAACTTAAGGATGGTGTTTCTTTGTATGATTTACTTAAAAGACCTGAGGTTGATGTTTCTGATTTGACTTGTTATTTGGAAAATTCTTATTCTCCTTTAGTTTTTCAGCAAGTTAGTATTTCTTCTAAGTATGAGGGATATATAAATAAGGCTATGGCTGAGGCTAAGAAGTTAGAAAATTTAGAAAATAAAAAAATACCAAGTGATATTGATTATGATGCGATGCATAATTTGGCTAGTGAAGCTAAACAGAAATTAAAAGAGGTTAGACCTTTGACTTTGGGTCAGGCTATTAGAATTAGTGGCGTTAATCCTGCGGATATTTCAATTTTATCTATGTATATGAAAAGAGGAAAGTAATGGATATTTTAGAATTTAAAGAAGCTTTGTCAGATCTTGGTATAGATGTTACTTCTGATGATTTATTTAAGCTTAATAGATATTATGAACTTTTGATTGAGTGGAATGAAAAGATTAATTTAACGGCTATTACTTTGAGAAAGCAGGTTTATTTAAAACATTTTTATGATAGTTTGACTTTGGTTAAATGTATTGATTTAAATAAATGTGAAAGCTTGTGTGATTTAGGTACTGGTGCGGGTTTTCCTGGTATTGTTCTTAAAATCTTTTTCCCCCATTTGAAGTTAACTTTGGTTGATGCTTTGAATAAAAGAATTAAGTTTTTAAAAGTTGTTATGGATGAGCTTGGTTTAGAGGATGTTTCTTTAGTACATGCGAGAGCTGAGGAGTATGCTAGAGAAAATAGGGAAGTGTTTGATGTTGTAACGGCTAGAGCTGTCGCAAGTATTCCTATTTTGCTTGAATATGGAATTCCCTTGGTTAAGGTTAATGGCTTATTATGTGCGATGAGGGGTAATGATGATAGTAGTGGCTGTGAGAATGCTTTAGATAAACTTAATTGTAAGTTGGATAAAATTGTTTCTTTTAAGCTACCTATTGAAGATAGTAATAGAACTTTAATTAAATTTATTAAATGCGATAAGACTAATATGAAATATCCTAGAAAATATGCAGATATGAAGAAAAAAACACTTTAGAAGTACTTTTTTAGTACTTTTTTTTATTTTTTTCTGATAAAAAAAGGAAATCGTAAATTTATGTCGTATATTAATAAGTGAAGAGGCAATTCTCTTCTAGAAAGGAGGAATAACATGGAAAAGGAAAATTTACCATCTTCAGAAAAAGAAAATGAAATTATAATTGAAGATGTTAGTATTTCTAAAGATAGAAAGAAAATAAGAATTGCTATTAGAAATAATGGTATATTTGATGATGATGAATTTGAATCTATATTTCATAGAGATATAGAAGAAGATTCTGAAAAATAATTTATATGTGTTAGAAAGATTTATTTAAGGTATATTTAATATTTTATTGTCAATTGAATTTAGTTTTGTGTTAAAATTAATTTTGAAAAATTTATTTAGTCTTCATTCTCAAATTGTGTAGGTATCTTATGATACCTCCCTTTTTATTTGTCAAATTTTTGTAATTTTTGATTGTGTAACATGTTATCGGAAAAACAAAAAAATAATGAACTCTGTGTGATATTTCTTGACTTTGGCAGTTAAAATGAGTTAAACCAAAGAAAATAAAGCCTAATTCATTTTTGCAATGTTGTACATTATATATTATTTTAAAATTTTCTAATTTTTTTTATAATTGTACCAGTTTCCTTATCATAATCAATATTTTCTATATATTCAGTCGCCTGTACCTTTAATTGATATAACCGTCATGATTAGTCTGTTCATTATTATTTTTTTGGCTAAAAAGAAGGTGTTGTTTGATGTATTTAAGCCACAATCGGCTACAACAATAGTTTTTTAATACAATATTTAGATTTAGTTTTTTTATAATTGACCTTAAAGTAGTTTTTTTACTTTTATTATCTGGGAATAAATCATAGGATAAATTAATTCTTTAATTTTATGTATAAAGCAAAAAATGAAAAACTTATTTTATTAGATTTGTGTTATTTTTTTAATAAAAATTGAGTAGTACAGTTATATATATTTTTATATTTTTTTTGTTTTAAGTTGAAAAAAAATTTTAAAAATAGTATGATAGGGGTAAAAGAATAGAAGGGAGGGGTGGATTGTGCAAGAGAATGGAAAACTTACTGTTTTAAATATGCAAGATATTTTGCCTAATAGATTCCAACCAAGAATTAGATTTGATGAAGAAAAATTAGAAGAATTGGCTTTATCTATTAGTAAATATGGTGTTATTCAGCCTATTGTTGTAAGACCTGTTGGTAATAAGTTTGAAATTATTGCAGGTGAAAGAAGATTTAAAGCTAGTAGACTTGCGAATAGATCCACTATTCCTGCTATTGTTATTAATTTATCTGATAAAGATAGTGAAGAGATTGCTTTACTTGAAAATGTTCAGAGACAACAATTGAATCCTATTGAAGAGGCCGTTTCTTATAAACGGATTTTAGACATGGGGTATATTAACCAAGAACAGTTGGCGAAAAAAATTGGTAAATCGCAGTCTTCTATTGTTAATAAAATTAGACTTTTGAATTTAGAAGATGAAGTTCAAAGTTATTTACTTAATAATAAAATTTCTGAAAGGCATGCTAGAAGTTTGCTTAGAATTTCTAATAAGGAACAGCAAATAAGTATGCTTCATAGAATTGTTGAAGAAAGGCTTACAGTTAAACAAACTGATAGGGAAGTTGCAAAATTAAAAGACTTTAATAGTGATTCTTTAAAGAAAACGGCTATTGAGATTAGCCAATCTGAGAATAAAATTACAAATGAAAATAAATCAAATGTTGTTCAATCTAATTCAATAAAAAATGAAAAAAATGAAACTGATGAAATTGAAAATTTATTTGATGATAGTGAGAAAGATGAAAGGGGTAATCATATGGATATTGAAAAAATTATGAAAGAAGCTAAGGATATAAATGTTTCACGACCTGTCGAGAAAAAAGATATTTCTAATTTGATGGTTCCTGAAAGTGGTATTCAAGGTGAATCTACTTTAGAAGTTGAAACGGTACCAGATGTTGAAAATAAAAAGTTTATTAGTGTTCAACCTCAAGAAAAAGTCCAAGAAAAGCCTTCTTTTTCTTCTCAAGTTGGTGGAGTTACTTTTGATAGTGTATTTAATCAAGGATTAAATATTCCTACTAATACTAGTACTAATTCTAGTGCAAATATTAATTTACAAGTTAATTCAAGTAACATGTTTGATGCGAACGCTAATTCGGATGTTAAGCAGAATAATATTTTTGATGTTAATACTAATTCTACTTTAAATTTAAATAAGTTAGGTAATGTATCTATTTCAAATAACGTTCCTCAAAATGGTGTATCAAATGTTAAGAAAGATGTAGAACCAAATGTTGAAATTTCTAATGAATTGAAAAACAAAATATCTAATGCTGTTGCAATTGCTTTGAAAAAACATAATGAATCTTCTGTTAAAACGATTACTAATGTTCCAAGTGCTGTTAATCAGAATGATTCTATGAGCCCTAGTAGTATTTTGAGTCCGTCTAATCCAAGTGATTTTATGGGTTCTAATGTTAATGTTCCAAATGTTGCTCCAGTGAGTCCTTTAAATCAGACAAATTCTATGATTTCTAATATTAATACTTCAAATGTTGATATACCAAAATCAGTTAATCAGAGTAGTAATGTTAATTTTGAAGTTAATAATTTAAATGCTAGTATACCAAGTCAGATTAATCAAGAAAAATTTGTAAATTCAGGTGTTAACATTTCAAATACTGGTATATCTAGTTCAAATGAACAAGTTGTTTCAACACCACCTATAATTAATAATATGAATGTTGGTTCAATGGATTCTGGTAATCAGATAACTTCTAATTATTATAATGTACCAGATACTGATATTATTAATGATGTTCCATTTAATGATTATGTTAATTCTGATGGCGTTTCTCCTACTATGGCGAGCCCAATGAGTCAGAGCGTTAAACCAGTTAACAGTCATTCAAATTTTGCTAGTATTGTTAAGATGCTCAGAGATTGTGCTGATAAAATTGAAGCAAATGGATATTTTGTTAATGTTGACGAGCTTGATTTAGGTAATCAATATAAAGTTACTTTTACAATTAATAAGGAATAATTTTATTCCTTGTTTTGACATTTAATAAAAATATAGTAAAATAGTGTTACTTTTTAAAAATTATGTAGAAAGGAATTAATCAATAAAATGATTGATATGTGATATTATGGTTAGATTTACTAAAATGGAAGGAATCGGAAATGATTATGTTTATGTTGATGTTCAAAGAAACATGATAAAAAATCCTGCTAAATTTGCAAAAAAAGTTAGTGATAGGCATTTTGGAATTGGTTCTGACGGTTTAATTTTAATTGATAAAAGTGATGTTGCTGATTTTAAAATGAATATTTATAACACTGATGGTAGTGAAGCTGAAATGTGTGGCAATGGTATTAGATGTGTTGGTAAATTTGTTTATGATAAAGGTTTGACAAAAAAAACAATTTTTACTGTGGAAACTTTAGCTGGTGTGAAAACATTAGAACTTACTTTAAAAGATGGGAGCGTTGATTTAGTTAAGGTAGATATGGGGATGCCTATTTTTGAAGCTGATGAAATTCCAGTTTTAAATGCTTTGGGTTATGAATTTGCTAATATTAAATTTGTTAAAACTAAAGTTAAAAGTTTTAACAATAAAAGTACTGATTTTACATGTATTTCTATGGGAAATCCACATGCTGTTTGTTTTCTTTCTGATATTGATGGTATCGATATTAGTAAAGTTGGATTCAATATAGAAAATGATGCCAATTTTCCTAAAAGGACTAATGCTGAGTTTATTAAAATTATTAATAGAAATGAGATTCAAATGAGAGTTTGGGAACGTGGTGTTGGTGAAACAATGGCTTGTGGTACTGGTGCATGTGCTTCTGCTTTAGCTAGTTTTTTAAATGGTTTTACTGATAGATTTGTTCAGGTTGATTTATTGGGTGGCAAGTTATATATTGAATGGAAAGATGATAATCATGTTTATTTAACTGGTCCTGCAAGTATTGTTTTTGATGGTGAAATTGATGAATAGATAAGTTATTCATTTTTTGTTTTATATAATGTTAAAAAAAATAGAGGTGTTAATTTCTTTAATGAGATGAAAATTTTGCTTTATATATTTAAGTTTTTATTTTGAAGTTTGTTGGTGTTAAGAAGTTTCAGAAATTTGACAAACAAAAAATATTCATTATAATATAGCACAGATTTAGGGGGATATTATGATAGGAGTTAATTTTAAAAAAAATTTTGGTACATTTAATGGTGGTTTATCTTTAGAAAAAAAGGAAGTTGTAGAATGTACTGCTGATTATTGGGTTTCTATGATTAAAAAAGCTTCTGATGAATCAGACGGAACTGTAATGCAATTAGCCGATGTTCTTGGAATGAGTCATGAAAGTGTTAATGAAAAGAATTTAATTAAATTTAAATTATTACTTTCTAAATATATTATTAAATTTTATCCGGAAAAAGGAAGTTGTAGTATGATTTGGACTGGGGATGGAGATAATTTTATTGGTGATAATTATTTGATTAATATAGCTAAGAGTTCTAAAATGGCAGTTTTGTCTTTACCATATGATGTATGTACCATTATAAGACCTGACAGTGTTCAAGCCGAGGAATGTTTGCAGTTGAAGGACATTTATAGAAAGAAATATTAAATTAAAAAAACAAGTTGAGTCTTGTTTTTTTTGAATATAGTATTATGCACTTTGTTAGTGGTTGATAAAGTTGCTTATAGAGCTAAATATATTTTAAATAAATACTAGTTTACATTAATTTACATTTTTTAAATTTTAAATTGTTATTTTTCAATTTCATTACCTTTTTTTATTTACTATATGCTTTGTACAAATGATAAATTTATTTTTAATTTTGCTTTTTCTTTATTTATTGATGCTTGCGTATCTTTTTTGTTATCCATGGTTTCATTTTCTCCATCAATCCATTTAAAGTATACTCTGATTTTTATTGTTTTATTTGTCGAATTATAATTTATTGTATTTGTTATTTCACTTGAGTTATCTACATTTACTATTGAATTATCGTTTAATTTATAACCTGTTATTTTTAAATCTGTAACGGTACTATCATCTGGTGTATTTATTTTTATTGAATATTTAAATGATACTTGTGTTTTACTTGCATCTATGTTTAAATCAAAATATCCTTCGCTTTGTGGGGCAATAACTCCATCTGCAATATTTTCATTTTCTATATATACTGGATTTATTAATGAGGTCATTGATGTTGCTTCTGTTATATCTTTGTCATTAACGGTTATTTTCCAGTTGGCAATGGTAAAATCAGTGTTTCCTTCTTTTGATTCTAAGTATTTTGCATATGTTTGTTTAATTTGAGTAATACACAAAATTAGAGTAAGAAGTGCTAATAATATTTTTGTTTTTCGTTTTTTCATCATTGTCACCTCTTTTTTTCATTATATCATTTCTTTTGTTATAGTTAATTTTTTTTTGTTTTTAATATGTTAATATGTGTAAAATGATTTAAAAATATAATTGATGCTTATTTTAAAATGTGTTAAAATTGTTTTTGAATAGGAGGGGTTTTGTGATTTATTTGATAATAATTTTTGCCTTAATATTTATTATTGCTATTTTATGTTTTATGTTTTTAAAAAAATCTTCTCCTAAGATTTTAGAAAAAAATAATGCTAAATATGATGAAGTTTTAGCTGAAATTAGTAGTCTTTCCAAAGAAGGATATGATTTAATTATGAACGATCCTGTAAATGTTGCTAAAAAAGAAATTAGTGAGGACACTTTGGATTTAGATGATTTATTTAAAACAATTTCTATAAAGGCTATTAAGGCTGATAATGATTTTGATTTTGGGCTTAAAAGGACTAATAAAAAGGCTTAAATTTTACGAAACTGTTGAAAAGACATTTAAAATTAAAATGAGTATTTTGGAAAATATTAATTTTATAATAAATAATGGTGGCTGGGTATATTTTTATGAATAAACCATCGCACTATTTTTTTATAGTGGAAAAAAATAAATTTGTTTCATTAAAAATATTGAAATTTATAAAAGATGCCTTTTTTAAATTTATGTGATAGTATATAGTAAAGCGGTGGTGATTAAAAATGAATTTTGATGAAGAATTAACTTTATTGTCTGACGGTCAAATTTGGGGAAACAATAATGAATCCCAATTAAAAGTAATTAGAAAATATGGAACAAAAGCTGCAATTACAGATTTATGTGTTTTGACGGGTTGTTATGCATGGGAAGATACTGATCATCATACTTTAACCGGTTGTTTTTGGACTAGCTCTGGTGATGGTAATGATGTCTGTGCAGTCTATGTTGATGGTAGTAGGCACTGTGCTTTTAGGTTTAGACGTACTCTTATTATTCGCCCAATTTTGCAATCTTCTAAAATTTTTTCTCTAATTTTTCCGAATAGGGTGAGGGGATACAATGGAACAAAAGTAGTAGAATATGGAGAATATCCTCAAAATGTTGCTGACTCAAGAATGCAAAACATATTAGAATCAAATTATAATTATAGAGATAGAGCATTGAATAAAACGGGAGGAAGTTATACTTTTGACTCTGTAGGAGCTGATGAGCATGAAATGGGATTTAAACCGGTAACCTATGAAGAATATGAATATCAAGGGAAAAAATATATTCGTATAAAAGTTAATTCTAATCTTCTTGGCTCGTTCAAACTTTTAAATGGTGATATTTATATGAGTGGTGATTACGTTTGGGTAGAGGTGTCACCGGTAAAGTGGTTAATTGATAAAAGAACAAAAACTCTTGTTTCAGAAGTTGGATTATTGTCAGGAATAAGATATAACGCTTATAATAGAGGTTATGATGGAGATTTTTCAAATACTGAGATGAAAGAATTTCTTGATAAATATATGCTTCGTGATTTAACACAAACTGTAACATTAGCTCATATTCAAAATATGGTGCCAGTAGAAAAAAATCAATTTGAAGAAGAACATAAACAAAAAAAGCAGAAAGTGAAGAAAAAACAATTAATGGTACGATAGAAAGCGATGTAGTAGTATTCTTGCATGGTCCTTTATTAGAGGGTAAATCTGTTAAAAAGTGGTGTTTATTAGATAAACTATTAGGAAAAGATAAAGATAAAAAATCAAAAGAAAACACAGCGTTTGAGACGAAACAAGAAAAACTTGAGAATATGGGTGAAAAGGATGTTTTTAAGAAAAAGCAATTAGAAAAATTAAAAGAGATGAATTTTAAGTAAGTTTCATAAGCTGATACATTTACAAATGGAATAATAAATGAGGCATTATTAAAGAGCTTTTTTGAGAAAATGTAAAAATATATTGCAACATACAAGATTAAAAGTTGGATGTTTTGATACAGAATTTTATGGATTTCATGAAATTAGAACAGAGGAAGATATAGAAAATATGCGATTTGAAGGTGGTGTAGGTGTTGATTTTTGTGTTGCAGTTGGTGCTTTTTCAATGCGTGTTGAAAACAAAATAATATTTATTGATGTTGAAACATTAATGTCAGAACAATTAGAGAGGTTATATTCTTATGAGATTGAAAGTAAAGCCAATGGAAGATTGATGTAGAGATAAGTAATATTTCCTATTTTTGTATTATGTCAATCAGATTAAATGCATGAATTTTTCTAGCTATTAGTTTTTTAAATTTAATAAAATAAAAATATAGGTTATCATTATCCTATATTTTTATTTTATTATTATAAATGTCTTTATTATTGTTTTTATATTAAAGTTAATTTTGAAAAAATTGTTAAATTTTATTGTTTTTATTTGTCAAAAATTTACAAAATGCGACATAATATGGTAAAATTATATTGATAATAAGGGAATGAGTTATATGAGTGTTAGTACGGTTAAGGTAACAGCTGAAAAATTGGAAAAAAGGAAAAAAAGAATAAAATATACAAAAAGAATTGTTATTATTTTATTTGTTTTTCTTATGGCTTTTTTCTTTGTTTTGATGGTTATATATAAAGGAGGAAACTTTACTGTTACGTTGGATCCTAATTTTTCTTTGAAAAACAATATAACTTTATATGAAAATTTAGATGATAAAACGGCTAGGAATAAACTTTATGCGAAGGAAATTTCTTTTATGGACAATATTACTCAAAGTTGGCTTCCTAGTAATATTAATGATGAATCTGATGGCTCTCATAATGGTGATAATTATATTGCTTATACTTTTTATGTAGCAAATGAGGGTGATGAGACTACTGATTATTGGTATCAAATTAATATTTTGGATGTTATTAAAAATGTTGATGAAGCTGTTAGAATTATGGTTTATCAAAATGGTAAATTGACAACTTATGCGAAGAAAAATGAGCAAACTAAAAAACCTGAGCCTAATACGGAAGCTTTTTATTCTGATAAGATAGCTGTTTTGAAACAACGGAAAAGTTTAAAAGCTAAGGAATATGATAAATATACTATTGTTGTTTATTTGGAAGGTAATGATCCAGAATGTGTTGATGCTATTATCGGTGGTGAAATAAAATTAAATATGGAATTTAGGGAGGAGCATACAGAAAATGAAGGAAGATAAGAAGAAAAAAAGAAGAAAGCTTGCTTTTATACCTTTGTTTTTAAGTTTTATTCTTTTAATTACAACTACTTATGCTTGGTTTTCTGCTAATAGAGTTGTTAGTATTAATGCTTTAAATGTTCATGTTCAAGCTGATGGTGGTGTTGAAGTAAGTACGGATGCTATTGATTGGAAACAAGTTATTACGCTTCAAGATATAATGAGTGCTAGTAAAAATTATGCAGGTGCTGTTAATCAAATTCCTTATAGGGTTTATCCTGTTTCAACCGGTGGTAATATTACTAATGGATATTTGGATTTATTTAAAGGTGATGCTACTAATAGTGATTCTACTGATTTTATTTTAGTGGCAAATAAATCTACTGAAAGTTCAAGCTTTGGTGAAGATAGTGATGGTACTTTTATTGTATTTGATTTATTTTTTAAATTAAATGAAAGTAAAAAATTATATTTATCTGGTAATTCTAAAGTTGAATATACTGGGGATAAAACTAATGGTATTGAAAATGCAGTTAGAGTTGGGTTTTTAAATGAAGGGTCTGCTGATAGTAGTAGTGCCGCACAAAATTTAAAAGGGGCAAGTGAAGCTATTATTTGGGAACCTAATTATGATACACATACAGAATATGGTGTTAGTAATGCTAGTAAAACTTATGGAATAACTACTTCGCAAACTGGAGGTTCACCTATTAGTTATGACGGTGTTATTAGTAATATTTCAGAGGCTGATCATGTTTTAATTCAAAATGCTAATGCAAGTAGTTATGGTAATTTTTTTAAGAGGGTTAATGTTAAGGCATATACGCCTAAAGGAAACACTCAGAATTCTGAAATTTTAACTTTAAATTCTAGCATTACAAAGGTAAGAGTTTATATGTGGATTGAAGGGCAAGATGTTGATTGTGAAAATAATGCTTCTTATGGTGATATAAGTTTTAATTTAGAATTTACAATTAATCCATCATAGTAAAAGGAGGGGATAATATGTTTAAGTTAATAAAAAATAATAAGCAGGCTTTTTTACTTGCTATTTTAGCTATTGTTATCCCTATTACTTCTATTGCACTTACATATGGTGCTCTTCGTCCTAAGGATACACAGACGGTTGTTAAGGGTGTTAATGGCGATACTTTATATGTTGATGATTTGGATGCTGATTATTATTATTATACTGGACAAAATTATACTAGTAGTAGTTCATCTAGTCTTCCTAGTAATGTTAATAAAAATTTATATAATGATGATAATTTGGTAAAGGTTACTATTACTTATAATGGTACTGATTATAATGGAATAAATACTGGATATGTTTCTTTGAGTGAAAAACAAAGTAAGTATGTTTATTATAAATATTATCCTGTTAATCAAGGGTATATTGAAATTGATTTAATTGATAATCCTTTTTCTTCACATCCTGATGATATGGTTTTTAATGGTTGGATTACTGATTATAAGGGTGCAACTATAAGTTATGATGATACTTATTATGCTAGAAGTGCTAAAGTGGCTGTTAGTTCTAAGGAGATTAGTATTAATTTTTATGCTAACTGGACTAGTGGTTCAGTTGCTTATGTTAATAGTAGTAATTCATTTGATAATGCAATTAGTAAATTGAACTCTAAGGGTATGAATAAAATAGAGACTGTCAAGTATATATATGATTATCCTAGTGTTGATGGTTATTATAAGGGTGATAGTATTACGACTAAAACTGTTGTTTCTGGTCGGTTTGGTCGTCGTGATACTACTTATGGAACGTGCAGTAATTGTTATGATTCTTATGGCAGTTATCATAGCTCTTATCAATGTCCCGCTCCAGATACTGGATGGGGTATGAGTCAAGGAACATATACTAATACATGTCAGATATATTATAAACAAACAGGTAATGATACTTTTGATATGTCGGCTAAGTATTACACTTATAATTATTATAATGGTTTTCAAGAAGCTTCTTTAACTGCTACTGTTGTTGGTAAAGAGGAAAATGAAAATTTCACTTCTACTACTAATATGGCTGGTTATTATCGTAAGATTAATGTTGGTTATCGAAGTTCTATTAGTGGTTATTATAGTGCAACTGGTGTTTTACAAAGTGGCAGTTGCTTTACTAGTGGTGGCTGTGAAGTATATGAATTAATTCAATTTTATAAATCAGATGGAACAAAAGAGTTGTTTGATGAAAACACTGATTATTATTATTTAACAACAAGAGATACTAATATTTTAGTTATGAATGGTAATGTTTCTAGTACTTGGAGTTCTTCTTCGACAAAACCTTTTACTTTAACTGGCATATATAATGGAACTGATTATAATCCAACTTGGACTGTTTCTAGTGCTGCTGTTAAGGCATATGGTGCTTTAAGAATAGAAAATATGACTATTAATAGTAGAAAAAGTAATTCTACAAGTGGACCTACTTTTAGTGCTAGCAGCTCTGGTGTTTTTTATGGTAATTATCAAAATGTTAAGATTGGTCGTGGTATAAAACGAAGTGGTAATTATAAAACTTTTGATTCAATTATAGCTGGTTCAAATCCTTCTAATTCTTGGGATAGTTCTGATACTGGTAGTAGTAGTAATCCTAAAAGATTTACTATTATGGTTGAAAGTGGATTTTATAATTCGGCTAGTTCGACTACTGGTGCAGGTCAAGGGTGGGGTTCATCTTTATATGTAGAGATGAATGCTATATATGGTAATGATTATGATAGAGCTACAGAAAATAATAGCAGTTTGAATTTTTATTATTGTGTATCTGGTAGTTGGTATTCTAATATTTATTCTTCTAATAATGATAGTATTGCTGCTTTAAATACGGTGGTTAAAAGTGGAACTTTTGGAAGTAGTAAATATGATTTAACTACTGGCATTTATATTGGTGGTCGTTATTCTGGAACTCATTATGCTTTAAAAACAGCTAAAATTGAAGGCGGGGATATATATAATTTGATAGGTGGTCCACTTACTGATAGTTCTCGTGGAACTAAGAATGATGTTATTATTTATATGACTGGTGGTTCTGTTGATATGATTACAGGCGGAGCTGGAGAAACCACAACTTATGGTAATAGAATTATTCAGGTAACTGGTGGTATAGTAAATTATAGTGTGTTTGGTGGTAGTAATGGTCATGATGGTTCTTCTAGTAGTGTTGGAACTTTAACTGGAAGCAGTTATGTTTATATTGGCGGTACAGCTATTATTGGTAATGATGATTATATAAATAATGGTAATACATTGTTTGGGGCTGAAAGTGGTTCTGTATTTGGTGCTGGAAATGGTAATACTAGGTATGCTACTATAGGATCGGTTGATAATTCTATTATTGTTATTAATGATGAAGCTATTATTAAAAAGAATGTTTATGGTAGTGGTAATTATGGAACTGTTGGTTATAATTCTAGTAGTGATGGTAGTGTTAGTATTAATGTTTTAGGTGGAACTATTGGATCTATTTTTGGTTCTGGAAATAATAGTGGTTCTGGAAAGGAATGGCAGGTTAGTATTCCAACTAATATTACAATGACTGGTGGCAAGGTAACTGGTGGAATATATGGTGGTTCTAATCAAAAAGGAACACTTTATGGTGATGTTACTTTGGACATTTTAAGTGGTGATGTTAGTAATGTGTTTGGTGGTGGACTTGGTAGTGATACTTATGTTTCACAAAATGTTACAGTAAATTTAGGAGATAGTACAAATTCTTTAAATTTAACTGGTTCGGCTTATGGTGGAAGTGCATATGGAACTGTTAATGATAAGAGCAAATCTACTTCTTCAAGCAGTTATAAAACACTGGTTAATGTAAATGGTGGTGTTATTAATAATGTGTTTGGTGGAGGAAAAGGTGATGATAGTAATACTCCATATGTTACTGGCGATGTAACGCTTACTATTAATAGTGGTAAAGTTAATAATGCATTTGGTGGTAATGATGCTGCTGGAATGCCAAACGGTGAGGTTAAAGTATATTTAAATGCTGGTGAGATTGGTAATGTATATGGTGGCGGTAATAAGACTGCTGTAACAAATACATATGTATATCAAATTGGTAGTAGTGCTACAAATGTATTTGGTGGAAGTAATGAAAGTGGAGATGTTGATGTTTCGACTATAAGTGTTTCAGGTGGTAAAGTTACAAATCTTTATGGTGGAAATAATGTTGGTGGTACGGTTAAAACAACAGATATAAATGTAAGTAATGGTGAAATAGATTCTTTGTATGGTGGCGGTAATAAAGCTGATACTACTTCTAGTAATATTAAAGTAGAAAATGGAACTGTAACTAATATTTTTGGTGGTGGTGAAGAGGCTAATGTTTCAGATAGTACTACTATTAATGTTGTTAATGGTACCATAAATAGTGTTTATGGCGGTTCTAATAAACAAGGTAGTGTGCCTATATCTAATATAACGGTTGATGGTGGAAACATTGTAGATTTATATGGTGGAAATAATCAAGGTGGTGAAACGACAAAGACTAATGTTAATTTAAACGGTGGCATTATCACTAATGTATTTGGTGGTGGTAATAAGGCAACTTCTGATGTTTCTAATATTAAATTAAATGGTTCTACTGTTAATAGTATATATGGTGGAGGTAATGAAGCAGGTGTTACTACAACTAATGTTAATTTGATTACTGGCTTTTCAACTAATGTGTTTGGTGGTAGTAATAATAGTGGTAAGGTTGTTACAAGTAATATTAAGGCTTCTAATCCTAAAAATTTATCCATTGATACTGTTTATGGCGGAAATAATCAAGGTGGTAGTACTACAAATGCTACTGTTAATTTAATTGGTGGTAGTTATACTAATATATATGGTGGAGGCAATATGGCTGATACTGATAAAACTTCTGTTGATGTTAATGGAATAACAATGAGTGGTAAGTTTTATGGTGGAGGCAATCAGGCTACTGTTAATTATAATACAAATGTTAATTTTATTAATTCTACTATTTCTTTGGATTTATTTGGTGGTGGTAATTTAGGTACTGTTGAAGGAAATACTGACGTTTATATTTCTAATTCTAGTATAGGCGGTAGTGCGTATGCTGGTGGTAACGGTACTACGGCTATAGTTAGTGGTAATACTACTTTAACTATTGATAATAAATCTGTTATTTCTAAACATGTGTTTGGTGGTGGTAATGCTGCTAATACTGGTGTTAAGGGTAGTGCTAATTCGATAAGTACTGTTAATATTGCAGGGGGAACTATTCATGGTAATGTTTATGGTGGAGCTAATACGGCTATACTTTATGGTAAAGTTTTATTAAATATTGGTTATGATGTTTCTTCTTATATTGAAAGTGATATTAAAATAGATGGAACTGTATTTGGTGGAGGAGAAGCAAATGCTTCAGGGGATGCTAATTATGATTATTCTTTTATTAGTGTTACTGTTGGTATTACTATTAATATTGATGGAAATGGTTATAATAATTTTGATATTTCTGGGTCTATTTTTGGTAGTGGCAATGCTTCTAGTACAAAGGGTTATAGTTATATTAATATAAGTAATTATGGCACTTTTGATAATTATAAACAAAATGTTTCATTACAAAGAGCTGATAGGGTTACAATTAAAAATTCAGCTATTAAATTTGATGGAGCAACTGATAGAACTAATGAATATTCTACTGTTAAATTTAGTATTAGTAGAGTTAAGGAATTAAAGCTTGCAAATAATAGTACTTTGTTTTTACAAAATGGTACTAATTTACTTGAAAGTTTTAAAAGTTTGAAGATTGATGGTGCAACTGAAGAGGTTGCTACAGTTACTATTGATGGTGATACAGTTAGTCGAAATGTTAATAATAGGGTTTATATGCTCGAAAATAAGAATTTGAATATTGCGACTAATGAGGCGGTTACTAGTTATGGTAAGGTAAGTGGTATGACATTTTTTGGTATGTATCAGCTTGATCGTAATGGAAAAGTTTTGACTGCTTTTTATAATAATAAATATGATAGTGGTGATACAGTTGCTTCTGGAGAGTTTTATACGTTTACTTCAGGTAGTTATGTTTTGGGCGCTCATAATTCTAATCATGATATTACTAAAGATGGTTTTTATTCTAATTATGAAAATGAGGATAAAGAAGGAACTATAAAGGTTAAATATATTGAGCCTACGCCTAGTGATGCGGCTTACTATATGTGGGTTATTGGAGAAAAGGTTACAACTTATGATTTGAGTTTAACTGCTTCTAAATATTCTACATTAGGTACTTATGAACTTCCATTAACTGGTTCAGCTAGTGCGAATACTACTTATCAAATTATTGGCTTTAATTATCAAAATTTAGAAAGTGGTTTTAATCTTGTTGATTCTAGTAAAATTTCTAGGGTAAATAGTTCAGGAAATGCTGATGATGTTATGGCTCTTACAATGGAAGCTTCAAATACTGGCTTTGTTACTAAGGGTAAGACAAATTTTTTAACTGATGAAAGTAAACCTATTGATGGTACTATAGATTATCATAGTGAAAATTCTTCTGTTGTTCCGTCGTTACTTTTCTATTTATATCATTCTAAAAATATTACACAAAATAGGGAAATTGGTACAGTTGTTATTTCACTTTTGGCTATTAAGCCAATTGATGATTTGACTAACGAGGTTACACGTATTAATATTAATGTTACTTTATCATCGGCTTTATATTCTGACAATGAGTATGAAGGTGCGATGAGTGCTGGTGAGAAGTATAGTTTGTTTGCATCTACTGCTACTAATATAACTACAAAGTCTACTTTAAGTGCTTATTATTCTTTATATATGAAAGCTAATAATAATTTTTATCAAGATGGTTATTATCATGCACTTGTTTCTAATTATGTTTTACCTAAGGGGACTAAAATTACGATGGTTGATTTAATGAGTAATACATATTATTATTATGTTGTTTCTGAAGATTCGGTTTCTAAGGCACAAGATGAGTATGATAAGTATGGTGAGTGTTCATATGCTTTATCTAATTTTGTTGTTATGGGTTCTGTTAGTAGTGATAATAATTATGATGAGAGTTCTAATTATTCTAATTATTATAAGTCTAAATTGGGTTATGTTAATGAAGAATTTATTTTTAATGTTTCTTTTGAGGATACTGATATTAGTGGTGATAAAACTGGTAATACTTTGTTGATGGAACTTCGTGATAAGAATGATCAGACACTAATTAGTGTTTTGGGTATTCAGCATTCTGTTTTGACTTATAATTTATATGATAAACAGAAGGCAACTATTGAAAGTAGTGGTGAACTTTCAAATAGTAATATTTATTTAGGCGAAAGTACTACTTTAAGTTTAACTTCTAATTTTACACAACCTATTGTTAATTCTTTACCACTTACGGATACTACATTTTTTGATAAAAAAATGGGTGTTAAACTTTCTATATATGATAGTGAAGGAAGAAAACTTAATAATAGTAGTTTGCTTGGTTTAACTTATGAGTATGATGGTAAAATTTATTATCCTAGAATGGATGGTAGTGTACGTATTGCTTTAGCGGATAAGGTTGCTAATTTGTTTAGTAAAATAAAAATTAATACTGAAAATTTGAATTTGTCTAGTGGTAGTTATACTTTAAAGGTTGAATCTTTTGGATCTGATGATGGTATTTATTATGGTCCGACTTCTTCTAGTAGTTTTAGTTTACCTTTTAAAATTGTTGATAGTGTTTATGGATTAGATGCAGTGCTTGATGATAATGAAGTTATTATTAATAAAAGTAGTGGCTTAAATAGTAAAGGTTTAAACACTTTGGATTTTGATATGAATTATTCTTCTAATTTATCTAATCCAAATATTAGAGTAACTATGTATAGAAGAAAGTATAATGATATATATGATTTAGAATATGAAGAGGTTAATATTTTGGATTATATTACCAATAGATTAGAGTTAATTAATGATAAACAATATAGGTTTATTGATGACCCTAATAGTAGTGATAAAAAAACACTTTATTTAAAGAGTTCTTTAAGAAGTGGTACTTATAAGTTTGTGTTTAGTTTATATGATAGTGATACTTTTATTGGTGATGATGAGGTATATATTATTATAAAATAGGAGGTATTATGGATTTAGAAAAAATTGAAACTTCTGAGTTAATTGAATGCTTTAAAAAGCTGGAAGAATATTTAAAAAAACTTGAAAAAGAAAAGGCTTGAAAGAAGGTGATGATGTGCTTGATGAAATTACAAAAGAAATTGAGGTTAGTGATGAGGTTTTGAAAAGTATGCCTTTAACTACGGATAAGAATAAGAAAAAATATTCAGAGACTTTAGATGAAGAAATTAGTAAATTTAAGTTTAAGCGTGATGAAATTTATAAGGAGCTTAAAAAGAGAATTTCTTCTTATGATAATTTAACTTATCGTAATTATGATGATGTAAGGGATTCTCTTAAAAACTTTTCAAAGGCTTTAGCTTTTGCAACTGATTTAAATACACCTTATGAAAAATTAAAACTTGACAAAATTATATATGATTTATCTTGTTTTGAAGACAATGAAGATAACTTAAATAATTTGAATAAAAATATTTTTAAAGCTATTAAGATTTTTGAACTTGCGGGTATTAAATTAAGTTCTAGTGATTTTAATTATACTGGTTATGTTCATCAATATATGGATGTGTTTTTTAAATATCAAAGTAATTTAGATAATGATAATCTAAAGAAATGTTTTAATTCTATTTATTGGCAGTGTCCTGAGCTTATTATTCAGCTTGAATTAAATATTAGATATTTATATTTAAAAAATAAAAAGGTGTTTGAAAAATATATTGTTAATTTTAATCAAAAGTTGCTTTCTAGTTTTAATGATGGTGAAGATAGTTTAGTTAAAGATTATGCTTATTTAAGGAATAAAATTGAGACTCTTTTTGATGATGATAAGGAAAATTTAATTTATGATTTTTATCATGAAAATTTGAATATTGATGATTATACAGATGAAAAGATGAAGGGAATTATTGATAAATATTTTTCTAGTTCTGATGAAAAATGTTTTAATAATCTTTTGTGTTCTTTGAAGGAATATAAAGATTATAAAAAATTTTTAAATCTTATTGATAAAATAAGACAATTATATAAAGAAGATTTGGAAAAAGGTTTTCTTGATAAAAGGCTGAAACAGATTAGCAAGCTAGAATCTAAGCTTTTTGGACTTGTTAAAAAATCAGATAAGAGGTTATCACTTACTAAAGTTGATAAGTATGAACCTCAAATTAATGATTTGATAAATCAAATTAAAATTATTTATGATGAAATTGATAAAAATATTTTGAAGGTTAAAATAAAAGAACATTTAAAGGATAATTCAACAATTTTTAAAGGGCTTTTGCTTATTTACCGTAATTATAGTATTGGTGTGAATGTTCTAAAGGAATTAAATAATGGTTTGACTTATGATGAGTTAAATAATATGCTTGATGAATTAGCTCAGTTTGTTTTAAATCCCAAAAATACAATTATTACTAATTTTACTTTTTTGGAAGAAATTTCTATTGAATCTGTTATTGTTTCTAATTATCGATTGTTTAATGTTAATATTGATGAAGGTTCTTTAAACGATTTTGAAGGTATGATTAGTGATTTAGAAAAAATAAAAAATTATTATAATCTTAAAAGATTTAATATTTCTATTTCTGAACTTTGTAATGTTAAAAAAATTAAATTGATTGTTTCAAAGTATGAAAATTTGTAAACTTGTGATATTATTATAGTAAGGAGAGTAATTATTATGAAAAATGTTTTAAAAATTTTATTGGGAGTTATTGGCTTTGTATATTTTGCTTTTGTTATTTTCATTACTGTATGTCTTTTATTCTATAATGATTATAAAGTTACAGAAATTAATGGTAAAAGCTTAATTATTATTGATAACAATGACATGTATGAAAAAGGAGATTTGGTTATTTTTGAGAAAAATATAGATGATGTTCAAAATGGTGATGAAATTTTCTTTTATGAAGTTACTAATGGTATAGCTAGCATTAATGTTGGTAAAGTTACTGCTGTTGAAAAGATCACTGATACAGAAAGTACTTTTACTATAAATGGTAATCATGATATTTCTAGTGGTAGTTTAATTGGTAAAACTGCTAGTGCGAAAAGATATTCTAAAATTGGTAGTGTTTTAAAAGTGTTGGAATCAAGATTTGGATTTTTACTTTTAGTAATTTTGCCAACGCTTATAATTTTCTTGTATGAAATATATCAAGTTATCATTGAAATTAAGACGCCTATTGAAGAATGAAAAAGTTATTAATTTGTTTTAGTGTTTTATTTCTTTGCTTGACTATATTTCAAATGGGAAATAGTTTTGGCCTTTTTGAAACTAGCGTTTCAAATGAAAGTAATTTAGATATTGCTAAATGGCATATTTATGTTAATGATAGTGATATAACTGGTAAAAATAATGTATTTAATGTTGATAGTATTACATATACGAATAATGATGGAGTAAGTGAAAATAAGTTTGCTCCTGGAGTGAGTGGCTCATTTATTTTGGTTATTGATCCTAAGGACACTCAAACTTCATTTACTTATGAATTATCTATTAATCCTGTATCTTATAAGCAAATTAAGATTGATGAAGTTTCAGGTATTTATGATACTAGTCTTACCGTTAAGGATGATATATATTATGGTTTAATTACTTTAAGTGATATACAAAATGGCGTAAAAAACTATATTAAGGTTACTTTTAGCTGGGATGATGATGTTAGTGATGAGGTTGATTCGCTTATTGGAAATGATGTAGAAACTTTAGAAATACCTGTAAGTATTAAATTTAAGCAGTATAAGTAGGTGATAAGAATGAAAAGGGACTATTTATATTTAATTACAAAAATAATAAGTAATATTTTACTTATTGTTTTGTCGTTTATTATATTAATTTGTGTTTATTCTTTTGTTTGTTTAAAAGTTTTAAATCAAAAGTATGTTAATTTATTTTCTTATAGTGTATTTAGTATTGGAAGCAACAGTATGGCACCGACTATTACTACGAATGATTTAATATTGGTTAAACTTACTGATGATGTTAGTGTGAATGATATTATTACTTTTAAGGATGATGATGTACTTATTACTCATAGGATTATTAGTTCTAATGCGAAGGGATTTGTAACTAAAGGGGATGCGAATAACACTGAGGATAAAACTGTTTCTAAAGATATGATTATTGGTAAGGTTACACGTGTTTTTACTAATTATGGTGTTTGGTTTAAGGTAATTACTACGCCAAAAATTATTGTTTTAATTTGTTTTACTTTATTTATGTTTTCTTTAGCATTTTCTTATACCGGGAAAAAACATTTAACTAAAAATGATGATTTTGGTATTTATTATTCTGGTATAAAGGAAAAGGATGATAAAGATGATAAATAAAGATAAGTTTAAATTATTTAGTAAGATTATACTTTTAATTTTTTTAATTTTATTGTTGCTTTTGATTATTAGGGTAACATTAGGCTCTTTTGAATCTAGTGGTAGTGGTAGTGCGAAGGCAAGTGTGGCTTTTTATGTTTTTGATGTTTCAAATCAAACTAAGTCGTTTAGATTGTCTGATATAAAGCCTGATGGTAAAGATAATATTTATAATATAAGTGTATATAATTATTCTAATAATAAAGTTAGTGAAACAGATTTAAATTATAATTTATATGTTGCAACAACAACTAATATTCCTGTTAATTATAGTTTATATTTAAATGATGAAGCTGATAATATTATGAGCAATCGTGAATTATATACTGATAATAATGGTGTTTATTTTTATAAATATAAGTCTATTTCTCGAAGCTTTAAACATGGCGTTAAAACTGTGGATAATTATAAATTGGTTGTTAATTTTCCAACTGATTATGGTTCTTATGAATATCAAGGGCTTATTGATAGTATTGAGATAACGGTAGATGCAAAGCAGGGATAAAATGTCGAATAATTGTAAAAAAAAAAGAAAAAATGTTGTAAGCTTTAGAAAAAAATGGTAAAATCTTTTTAGAATAGAAGGAGAGAGTATATGAAAAAAGGTAAAAAGAAGAAACAAAGACGATTATTACTTTTGCTGTTACTTTTAGTAGGAACAGGTGTTTTCTTAGGTACTGCAACTTATGCATGGTTTACTTCTAATAAAACGGTATCTGTTAATCCTATTGACGTTAATGTAACTGCTAAAAGTGGTTTACAAATATCTGCAGACGGTCAAAATTGGAAATCAATTTTAACTAATGCTGATATTACAGGTGCGAGTGGTAATTATAAAGCTGCTGTTAACCAAATACCAAATGTTTTAGAACCGGTTTCAACTGTTGGCAATGTTGATGCGAATGGTAGAATGGAAATGTATTTGGGTACTGTGACTGCGAATGATCAAGGTGATTGGATTTTAAGTTCTACTAAATCTGAGGAAGTTAATGCTTCTGGTGATGCATCAAATGGTTCATTTGTTGCTTATGATATATTTTTAAAAACTGAAACTGCAACTGAACTTTATTTAACTTCTAACTCAAAAGTTGAATTTAAGGATGCTCAAGATAAAGGTATCAAAAATGCTACTAGAGTTGCTTTTATAACTTTAGGTCATACTACAAGTGATGATACTATTGCTAATATTCAATCTTTAAATGCTGGAGCTACTTCACCTGTTAAGATTTGGGAGCCTAATTATGATGTTCATACATCCTATGGTGTAGCAAATGCACGTGATACATATGGTATTACTACTTTAACTGCTTCAGCTGGTAATGCTGCTGTTAGTTACGATGGTATTAAAACATCTTTTGGTGCTGATAAGGGAGTTACTTTGGCTAATTCTAAGAGTGCAAGTTTTGCTGATTACTTTTCAACTGTAACGCCTGCTATCCAAACACCAGAAACTAATGTAGATAGTAATTTGTTAGTTAATTTGGATGCTGGAGTTACTAAGATAAGAGTTTATATGTGGATTGAAGGACAAGATGTTGATTGTGAAAATAATGCATCAGGTGATCATATTGCATTTAACTTACAAATGAGTACTGATAAATAAGGCTTTTCTAATTCAGCGAGGAGTTAATATTAAAAAAGTGGCAAAATTAATTGCTGCTTTTTGTGTGAAATAAATGTTATAATTTAGTTGCAATACAGAATTATAAAATATTTCATACATTAGTTTTAACACATATTGAAATTGAATAAAATATGTATTTGTGGCAAAGTTAGGCCTATAACTGTAAAACTTAGATAGGTATTATAGAAAAATGGCAAAAGCCATTTTTTGAGTGTTGTATTATTTATTAAAAAAAATTTGTCAAATTAGAGATTTTTCTTTGGAAATTTGGTACAATTAAAATGGTGATAATAGATGAAAAATCTTAAATATGTTGGAATTTCGTTTTATGTCTTATTTGTTTTGATTATTACTTTTTGTTTATTTGGAAAGACTCCTTTTTCTAGTAGTAGATTTGGTGATTTATCAATTGTTCCTTTAAATGCTGATTTAGGCAAATTTAAAAAAGGAAGTTTACTTTTTGGAAATAGTAAACTTATTAATAAGAATGATGATATTGTTTATTATAATACTATTAATGGTAAGAATGTTTTAAGCATAACAAAGGTTAATAAAATTATGAATAGTTCTGATGTTACTTATGTTATTAATGATGGGTTGTTTTTGTCTAGTGAATATGCTGTTGGGAGTGTTAGTAAAATTAATTCTGTTTTCTTTTTAGGATATTTATATAGCTTTTTTACTAATAGTATTGTTTATTTTTTAACTGTTATTATACCCCTTTTGGCTTATTTTATATATTTATTTAGGATGAGGAAATATGCATAAGATTAAAGTTAGAAAGATTAATAAAAATGTTAAGTTTATTATTATATTATGTATTGTAATATTGCTTGTGCCTATAGCAGTCACTTTGAGTAGATATGTTTATAATAAAATTTTAGATTTTTATTATTATACTCAAAATTTTTATTTTGAGAGTGATAAGTTAAGTTTTATGGGGTCTAATTATTCTTTGGATTATTGGAATGGTGTTGATCCTTATGATATTGTTATTAATTTAAATAGTTATAAAAATAATTCTTTAAAAAGTAGTAGTGATATTGAATATAAAGTTAGTTATGAATGTCCTAATGAAGTTACATGTGGTATTAGTAAAGGAAATGGCATTATTTATTCAAGTACAAATAATGATAGTTTTAATTTTACGATTACTCCTAATGCTACTTTTACGGATGGTGATAGTGTTACTGTTAAGATTACTGCTAGTTCGTTAAGTCCTTATAAAAAAACTTTATCTGCTAGTTTTAAATTAGTTGTTGGTAAATATGGACTTAGTCATGAGATTATTGATAGTGAAGGCAGTGTTTATTTGGAGGTCAAAGTTACTAATTCACTTGAAAGTTATGTTGTTAAATCTTCTTTTGACAATTATAATATAGGTGATGAAATAAGTATTGATACTTATAATAATTTATCTGATGATAATAAGAGTAAGTGTGTGTCTGCTAGTATTACTTTGTCTTTTGATCCTAATGTTGTTTATCTTAATAATAATAGTTCAACGTTTTTAAAGGGTTATAATGTGGTGAGTGAAAAAATTAATAATTTTGATTATGTTAATAAATTTACTTTTGATATTGATGCGAGTAGTAGTAGTTCTGTTAAACTATATAAGAAGAATCCTAGTAAAGATTATTCTACTAAGGGTGATGGTATTGTTAAGGTAAATTATAATTTTTAGGAGATGGTAAAAGGTGAGCTGTAATATTGTTGGTGAATATGTTGATTTTTCTAGAAAATGTATAAAAAAATATTTAAAGGTTATTTTGGAAAAATATTATGATGAGGATATATATGATGATTTGATAAATGCTTATATTAATACTAGATATTATAATATGTATTTTGAGGTTAATAATCGTTTTGAGGTTAATATTGTTTATTATTTAAAAAAGTCATTAGAACATTTTAAAGATGATGCTGTTTACAAGAAAAAAGCAAGATATATGTTTCATGTTTTTAAATTTATTTTGTATTTTGATGTTGTTAGGGAATGTGATTCTGTAAGAGAATTAATAAAGGAAATTAATGAGTTTAGAAATAAATTAGAACTTAAGGATGATAATTTTGAAAGTAAATTTTATGGTATTCTTAAAGATGATTTAAATGCGAAAAAAGAATTTATTGATAGTTTTGATGATAAAAATTTTGATGTTAATTATGTTAAGGTTAAAGATAATGTTTTTGATTGTGTTTTAAATCATAATTTAAAATTTTCTAAGTTATATAGTGAGTATGCGATTAATAAGGTTTTTAATAATAAGGAAATTGATGAACAAAAGTTGTTTGTTACTTATCCTTTGGTTTGTATTAGGGTTTTACAGGATATTATTAAGGGCAATTTTAAGAAGATATATTTTGTTCCTTATAGTTTGTCTTTAATGACTAAGCCTAAAAAGAAGAAGAGACTTTTGAATATTATTGATGATGATATTGTTAAAGAAAAAATGTACTTGAAGGTTAATTTTTCTGATTATTTGGCTAATAAGGATGAGGTTTATTCTTTAACTAAGAATGGGTTTAAGATAGCTGTTAAATTAGATGATAGTTTTGTTTTAAATGCTGAAAACAAGGAATTACTTAGAATATTTGGTTATGTTATTACTGATGAGCTTTATGATGAAATAAAGGATGAATGTAATGTTATTTATATTCCTAATTAGGTGGTGAGGTTATGGATACTTTATTTAGATTTTTATATGAATTTTTAAGCCAATTTTTTGGTGGTGTTTTTTCTATTTTTTCTGCTATTGTATCTGCTTTTAGGCAAATGTTTAATTTTAAAGCATATTTAAAAATTATTGAATTTTATAAAGGTGATTTTAAAGGACCTGAATGGTTATTTGTTGGTTTGTTTATTATTATGCTTGTTGTTATTGTTTTAGGTTTTGCTTTTTTAATTACTATGCTTGTAAAAAAATATATTAGATTTAGAAAAACTTTGGTGGAACAGGAAGAACTTTTAAATGAGGTTGCTAAGTTAAATGATGAGGTTTCTACTTTAGTTAAGGAAAAGGAAGATATTTTAGCTTTGAAAGTTTCTCATTTAGGTTTAAAACCTGGTGAAGAAGAAACTGAGTCTATAGAAGAGGAAAAACCATCTGGTGATGGCTTTAGGTTTGCTAAACTTAAGAGTTTGGATGATTCATATGCCAATTACAAGATTAAGAATTATGGTAATAATTTTACTTTACCAGAGCTTGTTGAATTATTTCGTAATTTTGCGGCTAGTCAGTTAAAACTTTATTATAAGAGTGAAATGGTTAGAATATTTTTATCTGGTCTTGCTTCTACTAAGCTTATTATTTTACAAGGTATTTCTGGTACTGGTAAAACTTCACTTGCATATGCTTGGGGTAAGTTTTTGAAACATGATTCTTGTGTTGCTTCTGTTCAACCATCTTGGCGTGATCGTACTGAATTGTTTGGATATTTCAATGAATTTACTAAGAAATTTAATGAAACTGAAGTACTTAAGACTATTTATGAGGCTGGATATACTGATGATGTTTTTACAATTATATTAGATGAAATGAATATTGCTCGTGTTGAGTATTATTTTGCGGAAATGCTTTCTATTTTGGAGATGCCTAATAAAGATGAATGGCTTGTTGAACTTGTTTCTAGTAGTTGGGGTAATGATCCTGAGAAACTTATTGATGGTAAATTAAAAATTAGCCCTAATGTTTGGTATATTGGTACAATTAATAATGATGATTCAACGTTTATGGTTACTGATAAGGTTTATGACCGTGCTATGCCGATTGATATTAATGATAAGGGTGAAGTTTTTGAGCCAATTGATACTCCCGCTCAAGAGATAAATTATACTTATTTAGATAAATTATTTACGGATGCTATTAATAATAATCAAATTAGTGAGGATACTTTAAATAAAATTGAACAAATGGATAATTATGTAATTAAACATTTTCGTATTGCTTTTGGTAATCGTATTGTTGCTCATATGAAAAAATTTGTTCCTGTTTATGTTGCCTGTGGTGGTGAAGAGGTAAGTGGTGTTGATTATTTTATTGCACGTAAAATATTAAGAAAGTTTGAACAATTAAATGTTTCATATATTCGTGATGAAATTGATGGATTTATTGAGTTTTTAGATAATACTTTTGGAGAAAATGCAATGAAGGAATGTGAAGATTATTTACGAAGACTTAAGAAATTAGCTTAAGGAAGTGATTTTTATGAATATTATTTCAGTTTATAATGAAATTGATGATGGTTTAAAAGATAATTTTAATAAAAATTTATCTTCTTGTTTGAATGTTAAGAAGAAAAGTCATATGGTTAGCTATGATGATGAGTGGCTTTGTATGATGGAGGACACTATAAAGTATTTGGATAATATTTTGCGTACTCCTAATAGATTTATTGTTAATGAGGAAGAAATTGTTAAGATTGAACTCGCTAGAAGAATTACTGTTGATAGTATTAAACATTTATCTAGAAATACTAATTTAATTCAAAGTTTTGATCCTAAGACTGGTGAGGTTAGGCCTTCTAAGATATTAAATATTAATAAAGAAGAGTCTTTTAATACATATGAAAATCGTTTTATATATACACTTATTAATAATATGAAAATGTATGTTGAAAGAAAAAAAAGTGAAAATATTAGTTCTAGTTGTAGTGATAATAATGTTGTTTTTGATTATCAAGGAAAAAGTAAAATTGGTAATGATGATGTTGAAATATCTGTTAGTTTAAGTGAAAAAAATAAAAGTAGTGATAATAAAACTGATGATTTGTTAGGTAGAATTGAACATATCGAACAGGAAATTAGAAATTTGTCTGGGAGTGATGTTTATAAAACACTTTCTAAATTGCATGTTGCTGCTGTTATTTCTCCAATTAAAAAAACTAATTTAATTTTGAAGAATGTTAATTTTCAGTATGCTTTAGCTTTATGGGATTATTTACAATCTCATATGGAGGAAAGTGTTAAACAGGAAAATAAAAATAATAATTATAACGATAATGGTGAACTTAAAGAATTGATGGATGAGTCATTTTTGCTTAATTATCAGATTGTTCAGACTATAAATGAAAATAAAGAGGTTAAGGATTTAAGCAATAAGGTTGTTAATAATGCTTTGAATCAACTTATGAGTTTAAAAAATGAGCTATCATTGGATGATATTATTAAACTTGTTGGTGATGAGTATGTTAAGGTTAAGTATAAAAAAGTTTTGGATACTAGTGAGATAAGTAAAATTTATAAAGCTGCTATTACTGGTTATGAGAAGAAGAGTCATGAATTGAGGGTGAATAAAAATGAAAATATTAGATAATGGTTTTGTTAAATTTTTAATTTGTTTTATAAGGACTGTTGTTTGGGCTTTTGCAATTATTATTGTTTCCATTATTGCTATTCAAAGACTTTTTAATAATAATGTTAGTTTTGGAAGTTATCGTATGTTTACTGTTGCGACAGGTTCTATGGTTCCTAAATATGAGGTATATGATGTTATTTTTTCAAAAACTGTTCCTACTAATACAATTAAGGCTGGTGATGATTTAGTTTATATAGGTGCAAAAAATGATTATAAGGATAAGATTATTACCCATAGGGTTATTGGTGTGAGTAAATCTGGCGGTAAATATACTTTTCAAACTAAGGGTATTGCTAATACTGAAGCAGATCCTTTAGTTGATGAGTCTCAAATTTATGGTATTGTTATTTATAAATCTGGCTTGCTAAGTTTTTTAAGTCATATACTTAATAATTCATTTGGTTTATATTTTTTAATATTTGTTCCACTCGCATTTTTAATTTTTTTAGAAATTTTAGATAAAATAAAGGAAAAAGAAAATGAGGGACAAGATTAAATTAATTAAAAAAAGAGTTAGAAGAAGGACTTTATTTTTCCTTGTTTTAGTTTTTATGACTAATACTTTTGCTTGGTTTATTTATAGTAATAAGGTTTCTAGTTCTATTACTACTGGTGTAAAATCTTGGAAGATTAATTTTAAACAAGATGGAGCTGATTTAACTAATAATATTGTGTTTAAGGTTGATTCTATTTATCCTGGTATGAATGATTATTCAGATTCTGTTAGTATTACTAATGTTGGCGAAATGACTGCTCATATTAATTATGAAATTACTTCTATTAAGGTAATGGATGAAAATTATAGTAGTGATAATTATACTTCTTTGGAACTTTTAAATATTTTAAATACTAAATATCCGTTTAAAATTAGTTTTAATGTTGAAAATGAAGAAGTTGGAACTGGTCAGAGTAGTGATTTTGTATTTAAATTAACTTGGCCATTTGAGTCTGGTAATGATGAGTTAGATACTTATTATGGTAAAAAATCTTCTGCTTGGAAGGATAGTAATACTTCTTCTGAAATTGAAATTAATGTAAAGGTTACTGCAAGTCAGAAAAATTAGAACATTATGTTCTTTTTTAATTTGGTTAATTATATATTAAAAACGTGTTATAATACTAAAAAAGAAATGAGGTGTTGTTATGTTTAATTTAATGTCAAAATATACACCTAGTGGTGATCAACCAGAAGCAATAAAACAATTAATTGAAGGTATAAAAAATGGTAAAAAAGATCAGGTTTTACTAGGGGCGACTGGAACTGGTAAAACATTTACGATTGCTAATGTAATAGCTGGGGTTAATAAACCAACTCTTGTTTTAGCACATAATAAAACTTTAGCAGGGCAGCTTTATGCGGAACTTAAAGAGTTATTTCCTAATAATCATGTGTGTTATTTTGTTTCATATTATGATATTGGCACTTTTCCTATGTTATCTAGTGTTATTTAGTGCTGAAAAATCCAAAAAAATAGGACTAAACAAAACGAAATGGACTAGATAATACTGGATGTAAAAATGAAACTTGTGACTTTTATTCGTCCCGATTCGTCCCCAATAATAATTGCACAATTAACTTAATATTATTATATTGATATAATATAAATAGTAAATATGAAAGGAGTGATTTGATGAAAAAAGATAATAGTTTAATATTAAATGATAATGAAATATCTGAAGTTGATATGATTTATAAAGATATAAAAGAAAAAGTTATAAATGCTAGAAGTAGGATGTTAAAACAAATTGATACAACCATGATAGAGGTTTATTGGTATGTTGGTAAAATAACTTCGGAGTTATATAATAATTCAAGCAATGGAACATATGGAAAAAGAATAATTGAAGCTTTATCTAAAAAATTAACAAATGAATTTGGTAATGGTTTTTCTGCTGTTTCTATAAGAAGAATGCGTAGATTTTATGAATTTTATCCGAATTGGTCGACAGTGTCGACCGAATTGTCTTGGGCACATTTTCAAGAGTTAATTAGAGTAGAAAGAAAAGAAGAAAGAGATTTTTATCAAACAGAATCAATTAAATCTAATTGGGGTTGTAGAGAATTAAGACGTCAAATTAACACTAAATTATATGATAGATATTTAATATCTCCAGATAAAAATTTAATTATGAGTGACGCCAAAAAAGGTGAAATAGAAAAACAACCTGAAGAGTTATTAAAAAGTCCATATATTTTTGAATTTGCAGGCTTAAAAGAAAATAAAAATTATTTAGAAACTGATTTAGAAAAATCTTTATTAAACCATTTGACTGAATTCTTGCTGGAACTTGGACGAGGATTTTCATTTGTTGCCAGTCAACAAAGATTAAAAATCGGATTGGAATATTATTATCCTGATTTAGTATTTTACAACCGTTTGGCAAGATGCTTTGTTATTATTGATTTAAAAATTGGAAAGCTTTCACATCAAGATATTGGACAAATGCAAATGTATGTGAATTACTATAAAAAAACTCAAATGATTGATGGAGAAAATGAACCTATTGGAATATTATTATGTGCTGATAAAGATGATGCTGTTGTGGAAATGACACTTGGAGATAATATAAAAAATGTTTATGCTTCTAAATATTTAACATATATGCCATCAAAAGAAGAATTATTAAAAATAATTAAAGATGAAAAAGAATTGTTAGAACTATCAAAAGAAGAATTTGAAAATTAATAATGTTATTTAGTCCAGAAAATAAAATTTGTGACTTTTATTCGTCCCGAACGAAAAAGTATCAATTTAACCATAAAAATTTAAGTAGAGGGGACGAATTTGGGGACGAATTGTTGGCTGACAGTTATCCTTTTTAAAATTATAAAAAGTCACAAAACAGGTATAAAGGAGGGAAGAAAAAAATGTTTAAATTACACGCACCTTATGAACCAGCGGGTGACCAACCTGAGGCTATAGAAAAGCTTGTAAACGGCATAAAACAAGGGGTTAAGAGCCAAGTCTTACTCGGTGCAACAGGTACAGGAAAGACATTTACGATTGCTAATGTAATAGCTGGGGTTAATAAACCAACTCTTGTTTTAGCACATAATAAAACACTAGCTGGTCAACTTTATGCGGAACTTAAGGAATTATTTCCTAATAATCATGTGTGTTATTTTGTGTCATATTATGATTATTATCAGCCAGAAGCTTATGTGGCTAAGACTGATACTTATATCGAAAAAGATGCTTCTATTAATGATGAGATTGATGAACTTAGACATTATGCGACTGCTTCTTTGCTTGCTTATAAAGATGTTATTGTAGTTGCTTCTGTTTCATGTATTTATGGTATTGGTGAGATTGAAGATTATGAGAAAAAAGTTTTATTTTTAAATGTTGGTGAAAGTGTTGATAGAGATAAAATTATTGAAAAATTAATTGATATGCTTTATGAAAGAAATGATATAGATTTAAAAAGAGGAACGTTTAGGGTTCGAGGAGATGTTTTAGAAGTTGTTCCTATTGGTCAACACACGCATGGTATTAGGATTGAATTTTTTGGTGATGAAATTGATAGGATTAGTGAGTTTGATTTAGTTACTGGGAAAATTGTGAATGATAAAAAAACTTTTACTTTGTTTCCTGCAAGTCATTTTGTAACTAGTGAGGATAAATTGAAGATTGCGATTAAAAATATTAGAAATGAACTTGATGAGCAGTTGGAAAAGTTTAAAAGTGAAAATAAATTACTTGAACATCAAAGGTTAAAAGAAAGATGTAATTATGATTTGGAAATGCTTGAAGAAACTGGTTTTTGTAGAGGAGTTGAGAATTATTCTGCACCACTTGCTTTAAGGAAGCCTGACTTCGAGCCTACTACTTTGATTGATTTTTTTGGAGATGATTTTTTACTTGTAGTTGATGAATCTCATGTTACTTTGCCTCAGGTTAAGGCAATGTATAATGGAGATAGAATTCGTAAGGAGGCTTTAGTTAATTATGGTTTTAGATTACCTAGTGCTTTAGATAATAGGCCTTTAAAATTTGAAGAGTTTGAGAAAAAGATAAAGAATGTTATTTTTGTTTCGGCTACACCTGGTGATTATGAACTAGAGAAATGCAATAATAAATATGTTGAACAAATTATTAGACCAACGGGGTTACTTGATCCTGTTATTGAAGTTAGGTCTACTAAGGGTCAGATTGATGATTTGGTTAGTGAAATACATAAACAAATTGATAAGAATGAAAGAACTTTAATTACTACTTTGACTATTAGGATGGCTGAAGAACTTTCTAATTATTTGAAAAACATTAATATTAAGGTTGCTTATTTGCACAATGAAATTAAGACTTTGCAAAGGATGCAGATTATTCATGATGTAAGATGTGGTAAGTATGATGTTTTGGTTGGTATTAATTTGCTTAGGGAGGGTATTGATATTCCTGAGGTTAGTTTGATTGCTATTATGGATGCTGATAAACAAGGCTTTTTACGTAGTGAGAGAAGTTTGATTCAAACGATTGGTAGAGCTGCTAGAAATGCGAATGGTAGAGTTATAATGTATGCAGATGGTATTAGTTCAGCGATGAATATTTCTATAAAAGAAACTAACCGTAGAAGAAGTATTCAAAGTAAGTATAATGAAGAACATAATATTGTTCCTAAAACTATTGTTAAGGAAATTAGGGATGTTATTTCTAATAATTTTGAAGTTAAAGAAAATAAAGTTAATAAGTTAAGTAAAAAGGATAAAGAAAATATGATAATTAATTTGGAAAGAGAAATGAAAGATGCTGCTAAGAATCTTGATTTTGAAAGAGCTATGGAATTAAGGGATGCTTTATTTGAATTGCAAAGTGAGGACTAATAGTTAGTCTTCTTTTGTTTATAATGAATGAATATGTTATAATATGGGTGGTGAAGAAATATGCTTAAAGATAACATTATTAAAGTGTGGGATTGGTTTGTTAGAATAATTGGTTATACGATTGTTTTGATGTTAATGACTTTAATTTTTAAAAATACTTTGTATATTGATAATTCATTTTATGGTGTATGGTGTTTGATTGCATCGGCAGTTATTTATTTGCTTAATAAAACTATTAAACCATTTTTAGTATGGCTTACTATACCAATAACTGGTATTACTTTAGGTCTTTTTTATCCTTTTATTAATTTGATTATTTTAAAGATTGTTAGTTTTATTTTGGGTGATCATTTTAGAATATATGGTGTTTGGTTTGCTCTTTTGGTAGCTATATGTATTTCTTTTGTTAATGTTGTTTTGGATATGACGGTGTTTAAAACTTTGACATTTAAGGAGGGTACGTGTGATAATTAATTTAGGATTTATTTCTATTCATTTATATTCTATTATGATTTTTTTGGCGATTTTAATTGGATCTAATGTTGCTATTAATGAAGCTAAAAGACATGGTTTTAGTGAAGATTTTATGGTTAATTTACTTTTTATTACAATTATTTTGGGTATTGTTGGTGCGAGGATTTATTATGTTGTTTTTAATTTAGATTATTATTTATCTAATCCTTTTGAAATTATTGCAGTATGGAATGGTGGACTTGCTATTCATGGTGGAATTATAGCGGGTATTATTTGTATTTATTTTTATTTGCGTAAGTTTGATGTTAGTTTTTTAAAGGTTTTAGATTATTTAGTTTTAGGTTTTATTATTGCACAAGCAATTGGTAGATGGGGTAATTTTTTTAATGGTGAGGCACATGGAGATATATGTAGTTTGAGTTATTTGAAGAGTTTACATTTACCGAAGTTTATTATTGATGGAATGTATATTAATGGTAATTATTATGTTCCTACATTTTTATTTGAATCTGTTTGGTGTTTATTAGGATTTATTATTATGTTTATGTTACGTAAAAAGAAGTTTGTTAAAGTTGGCTTTTTGACTTGTTTTTATTTGATTTTTTATGGCTTTGAAAGATTTTTTGTTGAAGGAATGCGCACTGATAGTTTGATGTTTTTATCTTTACGTGTTGCTCAAATTGTATCTTTGATTATGATTGTTATTGGAATTTTTGTATTTATTTATAGTCTTAAGAAAAATATTAGTTATGGAAGTGATTTAGATGAGTAAATGTATTGTTATTGGAGCTGGACCAGGTGGTATGAGTGCGGCTTTATATTTAAAAAAGGCTGGATTGGATGTTACTATTATTGATAATATGCCGGGTGGTGAACTTTTGAATATTGATAAGATTGATAATTATTTAGGCTTTAATTCTATTAGTGGTTTTGATCTTGCTATTAATATGTTAAATCAACTTAAAGAAAATAATGTTGAGATTGTTAAGGATAGGGTTTTATCTGTTGAATATGATGATTGTTTTAAGGTTAAACTTAAGAGTGATGTTGTTTATAGTGATTATGTTATTTTAGCTAGTGGTAAGCAAAATAAGAAACTTGGTATTGAAGGTGAAGATTATCTTTTAGGACGTGGCGTTAGTTATTGTGCGGTTTGTGATGGAGCTTTTTATAAGGATAAAGATGTATGTGTTGTTGGTGGTGGTGATAGTGCATTTTCTTCTGCTTTATATTTGTCTAATATGTGTGAGAGGGTATATGTTTTAGTTAGAAGTGATGTTAAGGCTTCAGATGATTTATATAATAAAGTTTTAGAAAAAGATAATGTTATTGTTATGAAGAATAAAAGCATTAGTAAATTTAATTTTGATGAGGTTTTAGAAAGTGTTTTACTTAATGATGGTAATGTTTTAAATGTTAGTGGTGTTTTTGTTTCTATTGGGGGGGTTCCTAGAACTGATATATTAGATAAACTTGATGTTAGATTATCTAATGGTTATGTTGTTTGCGATGAAAATATGGAAAGTAGTTTTAAAAATCTTTATGCAGCCGGTGATGTTCGTTTTAAGGAATTTTGTCAAGTTTCTTTAGCGGTTAGTGATGGCGTTATTGCAGCACTTAATATTAGAAAGAAGGAATAGATTTGTTTAAGATTGCTATTTTAGGTGGTGGGACTGGATTAAGCCAATTATTACGCGGACTTAAAAAGTTACCTTTTGATATTTCGGCTATTGTTTCTGTGTGTGATGATGGTAGTAGTACTGGAAGATTGAGAGAAGAGTTTCATACTCCTGCGGTTGGTGATATTAGAAAGGTTTTAATTAGTTTATCTGAAAATGAGAATGAAATTGGAAAGCTTTTTGATTATAGGTTTAATACTTCTAGTGATTTGGATGGTCATGCTTTGGGTAATTTACTTTTAACTGGTGCATTGGAAATTACTGGAAATGTTTCTTCGGGAATTGAATTTTTAAATTCTATTTTGAATTTGAAGGGTAAAGTTATTCCTTTAACTGAGGATTATGTTACTTTGATGGGCAAGATGGTTAGTGGTAAGGTTGTTTCTGGTGAACATAATATTACACTTTGTGATGATAAAATTAAATATGTTTACTATAAAAAGCCGCCTAAGGTTAATGATGAAGTTTTGTCTGCGATTAAAAATGCAGATGCGATTATACTTAGTATGGGAAGTTTGTTTACTAGTATAATTCCTAATTTGCTTTGTAAGGAAGTTAGAAAAGAAATTGATAAGTCTTCAGCAAAGATTATTTATGTGTGTAATATTATGACACAGCCTGGTGAGACTGATGAATTTATGGTTAGTGATCATGTTAGACTTTTAAATAAATATTTAGGTAAACGTAAAATTGATGCGGTTGTTTTAAATAATGGTAAAATAGATGAGGAAGTTATTAAAAATTATGAAACAAGCGAGCAAAAAGATATGGTTGAAATTGATAGGGATAATCTTAGAAAAATAGATATTATTGAAAATGATTATATTTTAATTGAAAATGGAAGTATTCGTCATAATACTTTGAAGGTTTCTATTGATATTATGTCTTATTTATTAGATTTGAGGTGATTATTTTGAGTTTTACTGGTTTAGTGAAGGATGAAGTTAGTAAGTTAGATATTTTAGAAACTGATATGATTTCTGAATTATCGGCAATTGTTCAAAATAATTATTTTGATGATGATAAAATTAGAATTGTTACTGAAAATAATTCTGTAGCTCGCCTTACATATTTTCTTTTTAAACAACTTTTTAATATACATATGCATGTTAGTGTAAGAAAAGGCTATAATTATAGTAAACATTTACTTTATGTTTTAGAATTTAAAGGAGATGTTTTAAATATTTATAAAGCATTAGGTATTAGTAATGTTCCTGATGAGTTTATATATGCGGATGAAGGTCTTTTAAGAGCTTATTTAAGAGGAGTTTTTTTAACTAAATCTAGTGTGAATGATCCTAAAACTTCAAGGTATCATTTAGAATTTAATTTTGATGATTTAGAGTATGCGGAATTTATTTTAGAAAAGTTGAATGAATTTAATTTAAATAGTAAGCTTTTACATAGAGAAAATAAGTATGTTGTTTATATTAAAGGTGCGGAGAAGATTGGCGATTTTTTAAGAGCTATTGGTGCGGTTAAGGCTGTTTTGTATTATGAGGATATTAGAATATATAGAGATCACAAGAATATGACAAATAGGCTTAATAATTGTGAGCAGGCGAATGTTGATAAGATTATTGAAAGTTCTAATAGTCAGGTTAAGGATATTGAACTTTTGAAAAAAGAGGATGTTTATGATTTACTTTCTTTAAAAGAAAAAGAGGTTTGTGAATATAGGGTTAAGTATCCTGATGCTTCTTTAGAGGAACTTTCTGAAATTATTAGTGTTGAAACTGGTAATAATATTACTAAATCTGGTGTTTATCATAGACTTAATAAAATTAAGAAATTTGCGGATAAGATAAGGAATAATAAGTAAAAATAGGAATGAGTGATTTTGATATTGCTTGTTTTTTTGTAAAATTAATGTAAAAAGATTCGTAGAATATCTTAATCTACGAATCTTTTATTATGCCTTAATCATAACAAATATAAGGGGGAAAAGCAAATACTAAGCATAAAAAAATGCGAAAAAGATTAAATTTTAAAAATAAGAAAAACGTTATAAAACAAGAGTAAACTATAAATTAAGAGTATCAAAGATTAAGATAATCTTTGATACAGGTGGTGTTATGAAAATGAGAAGAAGATTACATAGAAAAGATAAAAAACAAAAGAAAATTATTATTAGTTTATCAGTATTTTTAGTATTATTTTTATCCGTGGGATATGCGGCATTTCAAACTAATATTTCTTTAAAGGCTAAAGGAAATATAAAAGAAAAACCTATTTCAATTAGTGATTTAATTAAAACTGTGGTATCATCAGGCGATGGCTTATATTCAGACTCTACAGAAACGGGTAGATACGTATATAAAGGTGCAAATCCCAATAACTATATTACTTTAGGTTCTGATATGTATAGAATTATTGCAGTAGAATCAGATGGAACATTAAAAGTAATAAAAAATGAAAGTATTGGTAACATACCATTTGACCCAGGATATTCAACAAGTATATCAGGAGTAACAGATGCAAATTCTATGGTTGGTACTAGGTATACAAGTGTTTCAACAGATTATTGTTATTTTAGTAGCTCTACAACATCATATTATGGCTGTAACGTATGGGGAAGTAAAACAACCATGTTGGACTCAAGTGGAACTAATGTAACAACGATGCCAAGAGATGTAGGAGGAGATTCATATAATCTACCAGATAGTGAAGCATATTTGAATACATATTTAAATAGTACATGGTTAAATACACTATCAAAAGATGTACAAAATAAAATAACAACACATATGTTTAATGTTGGGGTTGTAAAATTGACTAGTGGACAAACACTAGCTACAGATATATCACAAGAACAAGCATATAAATGGAGAGGTAAAGTAGGATTAATGAGTATGACTGATTATGTAAAATCAAATAGTAATACAAGTTTATGTGGAACAGTATATGCTAATAGTTATTCAGCAGGTAATTATAGTACATGTAAAACAACAAGTTGGATATTTTCATCACTAGGCTCAAGTTATCCATGGACAAGCTCGCCGGGTTCCGACTCGTATGCTGGCAGCGTGTTCCGTGTCCGCAGTGACGGTATCCTCCTCGACGACCTTGCTAGCTACTCTCACGGCGTCGCCCCAGTTCTCTATCTGTCATCTGATATCACATTATCAGGAGAAGGAACATCAAGT
>CAVDHX010000090.1:0-5669 GCA_963609095.1 Sphaerochaetaceae bacterium
AATATAAAAATCTTATGGATAAAAGAGAAAAACTTTGGAAACAATATCATAAAGTTAAAACTGAAGAAGATAAATATAAAATACTCTCTGAAATAAATGATATTCAGCCTAAAATTAAAGAACTTCGTAAGTATGATAAATATTGTAAAAGCATAAAAGAAAGGTTAAAATCTATGCAAGATAATATTAACAATTTTGATAAAGATATCCAAAAAGAAAAAGACAATTGTGCATATCATTTTTCATTATTAAATAAGTAAACTAAATACAAAATGCATATCTTTTGCATATCATTATACTCATTTTCGCAAGTGCGGAAATAGATTTGCACCTCTTTAAATAAGTGTTAAGACTTATGAAATAAGGATCTTAACTTATTAGAAGTGCTTATACCATATCCTGTTGAAATTAAATATGAAACAAAATCAAAAGTTATAAATTAATGTTTTTATTATTCAACTCGATTTTTATCTCCTCAATTATGTGTCCTATATTACCTTCTCCAGCATATTTATTCATATCAAAAAAGTTATCGTTTATATCAACCCATTCAAGTTTATTAACTTCTTCAACTAAGCATACATCTTTATTCAATATACCATAATATACTTCAATTAATTTACCCATAGTAACATATTCAATATTCATAAAATGAATCAAAGAAATATCATCACAGTTAATATTTGTTTCTTCCCTCAACTCCCTATACGCTTCATTTAATCCATCATTTTCTTTATCAATTTTTCCACCAACCAAATTAAACATTCCTTTGTAAGGTTCTTTCGTCCTTTTACACATTAAAGTTCTATTTAAGTCTTTTTCAAAAACCACTATTACATTATATTTTTTCATTCTAACACCTCTATATCATTATAACACATCAACAATTAAACTTAATGTTTTTTACAATTTTTTTCAAATATTCTTGATATGACTGATCCTCACAAAAAATAAAACAACCCTTTGACCCTCTAGTCAACAAAACACGATAAGCATTTTTTATCAAGGTATCAACCTGTTTTTGTGCCTCAATTTTATTTTCTTTAAACATTTTCTTTATCCCTTTAAACGAAGGATCAGCCGTACCATGAAAGTTATAATCAGCTATAACTTTATTATCAAATCTTAAATCTTTGCCAATTAAAACACCTACATAATCAAATTCTAACCCTTGTACAGAATGTATGCATCCTGCTTCATTTATAGAATCATCAATTACAAATGTTTGCCCCTGACCAAGATTCCAACTGATTTCAAAATCATCAATCTTTATGTCGTGGTAATTTGTATTGTTTAACTCTTTTTTGTTCCAGTTCCAACAATATCCTGCAACCAATCTGGCCATACCATCTGTGTTCTTGTTTTTCACAAGTTCAAAAAGTTCTTTTGGAGTATCAATAACTCTAAAATCATAATTTACCTCTGTTTTATCAAAAAAATTGTTAATACCTAAAATGTAATCAACAAAATTAAGATAATCATTTGAGCCATTGCATCTAAATTGATAATCCAATGACATTTCAGTTATTTTACAATTCAAGTTTTTAGCGATATTTGATATATTCTCAATACTTCCTATATCATTTAAATGTACTTTTTGCAATTCATCTACAAAGAAAATTGAATTGTTAGATGTTTTAATAATTTCTTCTATTTGGTCTAATTTATTGGTTGTTTCGTATTACGGTTTACTACTTTCACCCTTTGTTGTCAATAGTCTTTTGCAATATAAAATTATACTTTTTTATACCATTTATAAAAAATAGTAGGTAAAATAGTAGGTAAATTTGCATTAAAAAAAGGTAGTGATTTTTACACCACTACCTTTTTACCGTTCATTTTTTGAACGGAACATTATTTCATTTGAATTGCGTCAATTTCTCTTCCATAAATTCCTGCATATCCATCATTTGTATTATCAGCTTTATGTACCCAAGGAAGCCATGAACCACCTTTAATATGTACTCTATAACTTACATATCCATAATCAGACCATATTTTAACGCCATCAATAGGCTTGTTCATTATGCCACTATATGAGTTTCCATTCGTAGAATTTTTAGAATATGTATCAGATTTAATTGTAGATAGCCATGAGCCACCTTTTACATGCGTTGACATATAAATATGACCATTTACACATTTAGCCCTTATACCACCCATAGAATTACCTAAATTACCAGCATAATCATTATCATTAACAACTTCAGGAAGCCAGCATTTTTTTACATTATCATATAATTGATAAGTAATATTACCTGTACAAGTTGGCGTTTTGACGTTCGAAGATGGAGAGCTAGCAGAGTTTTCTGCAGAACTGCCTAATTGTGCTCTAATCATATTTAAAAATCTATCCCAGCCCATATCTAAAGTACGATGTGGACAATATTTTTTTGAATAGTCTTGATGTTTAGTAACTTTATCAATACCCCAGCCTCTTTCTTTTAAAAGTTGTGCAATTAGTTTTGCAGCATTTTGTTCAGCCTTAATAAACCTATCTCCACCTGATTTAGAATAACATATTTCAATAGATATTCCTTCTCTATTACCTTTACCTTGTCCATCTCCTGCATTCCAAGTGTTTCTATCAAATGGAATACCTTGTACTGCTTCCTTATCATCGACGGCAATATGAAATGACACCTCATTATTATTGCTAATCATATATTTTATTTCATTATTAGCACTTACGTCATTTGCTGTGTTATGCACTACAATTCTTGTTGCATTCATATTATATGGACACTTATATTTATATTTACTGCTATCAACTAACATTTGTCTTATTTGCACATTATCCCTCTTTTCTTAATAAATTTTTGAACATTTCATACATTCCTGTAGATGCTAAACCACTTACCATACCTGTTAATATTACATCTAAAGTAATGTTATGTAAATTAGATACAACACTTAAAAATGTACCCAAAATTAATACAATTAAAGGTATATATTTATTAAAATCATTTGTATTAATTAAATTTTTAATAACATACCCAACGCATAAACAAATTCCTAAAATTACAACATTTACACTTTCTGTTAAAAAACTTAAACCCATATTATCTACCTTCTTTCATTAATTTATCTCACCAGTCATGGATATAATTATTACCATCTAATTTAATGTAATTTTTTGTCTTTCAAAAATATTATCTTTTTACACTAAAATTTATCAACTTTTTAAATTCTTCTCTAATACACTCATATAACTCATTTATTGAGTATATTAATATATATGCAAATGAAATAAATAATGCACGCAAAAAAGGTCAAAACAATGAATTGACCATTAAAACTAAACTTAAATAATATTCAAAAATATACCAAAAAATTATCTAATCAATATTTTTAAGTAATACCTCCATCTTCATAGTATCATTTTCTTTGACATATACAGCTATTTCTTCATTGTCATTCATAAACAATACTCTATCCGGATAATTGCCTCTTAAAGGAACACCATTTTGAATCATTTTTAATAAACAATTATCCACATTAATTTTAGGAACATTTAAAACATCTTTCAAATAAGAAAATTCATAATTGTCATTCAAAACATCATCTAAACTATAAGAATTTTCAATACTAAACATACCTTGTTTTACTCTTTTTAAATCGCTCATAACACCAATTGTATTCAAATCTACCAAAATATCTTTAATTAAACTTCTAATATATGTTCCTTTACTTACCAGACATTTAAAAGTAAATTCTTTGTCATTTAATGACAATAATTCTACGCTTTTTATAGTTACTTTTTTTCTTGGTAATATAACATTTTCACCATTTCTAGCATATTCATATAATTTTTTTCCATTCACTTTAACAGCAGAATATAAAGGTACTTCTTGTTCATATGTACAATTAAATTTATTTAATGTTTGAATTAAATCTTTTTTATTTATTTTTTTATAATCTTCTTTTATAATCTTACCAGTTATATCTAATGTATCTGTAGATATACCTAATTTAACTGTCGCAATATATTCTTTTTCATCAGATGATAATATATTATTTAATTTTGTATATCTATTCAAACAAATAACCAAAACACCAGTGGCTAAAGGATCTAATGTACCATTATGACCAACTTTTTTTGTTTCAAATTTTTTACTAATTATATTAACAACATCTCTACTAGTATAACCCTTAGGTTTATTGACAATAAGAAGTGCATTATTTTTTAATTTCAAATTTACAACCCTCTTTAGTATCTTTAATAATTATATTTTTTGAAAGTAATTCATCTCTTATTTGATCCGCTAAAACATAGTTTTTATTTTTCTTAGCCTCATCTCTTTTTTCTATTTGATCTAATATGTATTTTTTTAGGTCATCATCTATTTTATCTTCGTTAAGTAAATTTAGTGATAATACTTTATCAAAATTCTCAATTAAATAAAGTTTTGATGCATTATTTAAACTACTTTTAATAACATCATATAAGCATGTAAGCATACTAGAAGTATTCATATCATTTTCAAAAGCTTGTTTAAATTTATTTTGATATTCATCTGTATTACAAATATCACCACTAACATTTTCTTTTATAATTCTTATTTTATTTTTTAGTTTGTTATAAGCATTTGTTGCCATATCTAAACTTTCCAAACTGTAAACTAAAGTTTTACGGTAATGAGATTGAAGACAAAAATAGCGATAAACTATTGGATCATATCCTTTTTCAATTAAACTATTTAAATCTTTCGAATCACCTTTTGATTTACTCATTTTACCAGTTTTATCATTTAAAAATTCCATATGAACCCAATAATTACACCATTTATGTTTTAAATAACTTTCAGATTGAACAATTTCATTAGTATGATGAGGAAAAATATTATCTACCCCACCACAATGAATATCTAAATGTTCTCCTAAATTTTGAATAGCTATAGCCGAACATTCAATATGCCAACCAGGATAACCTAATCCAAAAGGACTATCCCATTTTAATTCCTGATCATTAAATTTGGAATTAGTAAACCATAAACCAAAGTCAAAAGGATTTTTTTTATTACTATCTGCCTCAACATCTTCACGAACTGCAAGTAACAAATCATCTCTACTTCTTCCAGAAAGTTCATAATAATTAGAACACTTAGAAGTATCAAAATAAACATTACCACCAGATTTATAAGCATAACCATCTTCTAATAATTGCTCTATCATTTTAATATAAAAATCAATATTTTCAGTTGCCGGAGATATTATTTCAGGCTTTTTAATGTTTAATTTTTCTAAATCCTTAAAAAACGCATCTGTATAAAATGAAGCTATATCTAAAACTGATTTTTTTTCTTTTTTTGCTGCTTTAGATAATTTATCCTCACCAGTATCCCCATCACCTACTAAATGTCCAACATCAGTAATATTCATACATCTTTTAACGTTATATCCTATATATTTCAAACCTTTTTCCAAAACATCTTCTGATATATATGTCCTTAAATTTCCAATATGAGCATAATAATAAACAGTAGGTCCACAAGTATACATAGTAACCAAATTCTTATTATAAGGAATAAATTCTTCAATTTTTTTGGATAATGTGTTATATAATTTCATGAAAATCACACCTCGTATAATATATTTTGTAAGTTATTTTTTTGCTTACAATTATTATTCTTTCTAGTTAGTTTTTAACTAACAAATTTATTTATTGG
>CAVDHX010000091.1:0-2276 GCA_963609095.1 Sphaerochaetaceae bacterium
TTATTTTACATTTTTTATAATAAGGTCCATGCTTTCGATTAAATAATTGATGATTTTATTATTTTCATTTGCATTTATATCTTTTAAAAAAATTGCATTTTCTATTTTTAATGGTCTTGTAGAGAGTGAAATAATATTAAATGTGTTATTATGTTCATTTATAAAATACGCATCGATTTCTCTAATAAAGCTATTATTAACCACTATGTCTTTAAGATATAGTTTGAATTTAAAGGAATAATTATAAGTACCACAGTATTTGATGTTGTTTATGTCTATTATTGCATTATGTTTTTTTCCATATTCGATGGTTGATTTTATATCGTTGATTATTGAATTGTCGAAATCATATTTAACATTACTAGTTGCAAATCTCTCTGTGAAATTTTCTCTATCTGTGGCTAAAAAGCCATTTGGAAATTTACTTTCCATCTTGAATCCATCCAATAAAGGAATAAATAATTTTTGAGAATTTAACTCAGTAGCTATGTTAATTGCTTTTTTTATATTATCAGTTGTCAAAGCTCCACATCTCCCTTCCTTCATTCAAGAATACATCAATATCATATGTAGTATTAGAACGTTCTTCACTATTAGGGTCTGCGACAGATATTGTACCATCATCATTAATTCCAGTTAATACAATGTAATGACCAAATTTTGTAAATGTACCTGGTCCCATAGACATTATGACCGTTTCTCCGTTCGATAGAGAATTAACTATATTTTCAGAGGTAACACTACTTTCTGTACAATTTATATCATAATCTTCTGATATTTTTCCGAAGAAATCCCAATTAGTACCTGCGCCCCATGTATATGTACCATGCTCTCTACTATAATCAGAAGTTTCAACTGGATCGATTGTTTCACCTTTCAAATATGTAAGTACCATTGCCATAGAAGTAGTTCCACATCCAGCAGCTTTAATTGTTCCATAGCTGCTTCCATCAGGTGACGTATAATAAATAACGTCATCATAATCATATTGATAGTAATTGACGAACTCATTCATTGATGATCCCGACTCTACTTTAGAAATGAATTTGTCTATTAATTCACTGGTGTTTGATGTAGTAGATGTGGATTGAAACACTTTATTTAAAGGGACAAATCCTGATGGATTTTCATAGCTATCGCCATACAATAAAATATATCTAGATTGACCAGCCAATTTTGACATATATGTACTATCATTTAATTGATCTTCGGTTAGATGTAAATATTGTTTGGTTTCAGTGTCATATATATCTAATGGGTTTGATAAAAACGTTGAATTAATCGATAAACCATTTGAGTCATTTGCGGCATCCGCTGCCGACGCGAAGACTGTTCCTCCGTTTGCTATATATTGTGCATAATCAATTTCTCCACTAATTATACTCCCATTTGCTTGATTAAATTGATCAAGTGAGGATTGTAAATTTTTTAAAATGTTAGTCATTGCAGTTATTTCGCTTGAAAAATCATTTATTATTCGTCTACCCCTGCCCATATTATTTACAAAATTATTTATTTTTTCTGAACATGACTTTACTTTATTATTACATTTATAAAGGTTACTTGCACATTCTAATATTACAGTTATTGATTCTGTTATTGCATCTGGTGAAAAGCTTTTTACACCACTAGAACTACTTGTTGCCATATTTTCCCTCCTCATATACTTTTGTTTAATTATACCAAATTTCTAGCAAAAATTCTTTATTTTTAATTACTTATTTACAAATTTTATGATAAATAAAAATAATTAGAAAGTTAAGTAGGTACATTTTTTATATTATGCCAAGGATTTATAAAATAATTTTAAATTGTGATTAAGAAAAGCTGATGAAAAAGAAAACTTATTTGCGTTGCCACAATTTTTGTTTACTCTTTTTTATTTTAGCTGTGTCTTAGTCTGAATTTTGTCTTATGCTTTTTACTAATTACATTCTTTATATTATAGTAAAAGGTACGATTTTTGAAAGATTATGTGATTTTATGTTTACATTTTTTTACATTTTTAATATATTTTTTATTGTTACTATTTATATAATTTTAAGAATATAACGCTTTTATTAGCCTTATATTTTTAAACTATGATACATTATTAAATTATTTTACGTTTTTCAAAATAAAACTGATAACTAGAAAGGTTTTTCTAAGTATCAGTTTTTATGTTTTTCAGGGTCTTAATTGAATATCTTATTTTGTTTTTAATTCACTTTCATATAAATGCTTATAGTTTTCATTTGTTTTTAATAACTCATCATGTGATCCTTCGGCTTCTACTT
>CAVDHX010000092.1:0-2461 GCA_963609095.1 Sphaerochaetaceae bacterium
AATACTAAAAGAACACCAACTTATAAATTGATGTTTTACTTTTCCAATTAAGAATAAAATTTTATTGTCAGAATTTATTTGATTTATAATTAAACATATTATATAATATCATCCACACCGAATTATTTACATGATATTATTTTTTTGATAAAATATAAATAGAATGGGAGGTTGATAGTATGCTGACTGCAAAACAAGTGGCTGAATATTTTATTTCGAAAGATCCAGAGAGAAAACTTTTTAATCATAATGTTGTTTCATATAACGGTAGAAAATTTTATGAAGGTAATGCAAGAATAAATAAATATTTATTTTTAGCTCAAGTTGTTCATTTAGCTAAGTATAATTCCAAATTATTTTATGATGATTTTGCAGCATATGATAATGGACCGGTTGTTGAAACAATAATGAATTCATATGGTAGATTAGTAGGTCATTATGATGATAAAAATATTGATGAAGTGGAAAAAAGTTTTTTGGATAAAATATATTTGTCTTTAGAAAATGCAACATACGAAGAACTAATAGAAATAACTCATGAAGATCCAGAATGGCAAATTTTAAGTAAGGATACATATAATGCTCCAGTAATGAATTTAGAAAAAAATATTGATGAATATAAAAAGAGATATAAAGGATTAATTGAAGCATTAAAAATATGAGTGAAGATTTAAAAGTTGGTCAGATACTTTGGCTAAAAGTCAGATATCAAATAGATAAAGTATCAGATGTTAAACATCCAATGTTAATTGCTGAAATCAATGATGAATATGTTGAAATTATAGCAATTGATAAAACTGCTGGTAAATTGCAAAACTTATATTATCCATACAATCATTATATCAATTCAGACAATCCAAAAGAAACAGTATTATATGAAGATAGTTATGCACAATTAAATACGAAATTAACAATAGAAAAATTTACTGATCTAAAAAAATATAGAAAAACAAATGATTTATTATCTAAAACAAAATTAAATGAATTATTAAATGATTATAAAGATTATCAAAATAATAATAGAATAAAAGAAGAAAGAATTGTTCATATGACAAAATATGAAATATTAGAATTAAATGAGGTTAGTTAAAAAGTAACTAATCTTTTTTATGATTTGACAACTAATTTCAAGAGATGTAACATGCAATAAATTGGAGGATAAATCTTATGAAAAATGAATAAAAATTTATTAAATATGAAAATAAATTAAGAATGGAAAATGATGCTAGATTAGTAGCTGATTTAATTTATTTAAATTATGAACATTCAAATGATAAAACTATAAATATTAATCATATTTATGAAACATTATATGATATTGTTAATTATAGATTATAATTAAATTGATTATTAATTTTTGAAACGAGGATTGAACAATTCAAATATATGATATAATTATAACTAGTTAGGAGGTATAAATTATGAGTGAAAGAGAGTTGGATTCGAGTGTTAATGAATATGAAGAAAAATATAAATCTAGTAACTACGTAAAACAATTACAATGGGATATGGCTATTGGTCTTCAAGAAGTGGATAATTTAAAACCTTCTAAATATTTAGAAAAATTATTAGAGGAAGAGGTAGAAGGTAATTTAACAATAGAAGAAGTAGAAAAAAAATTAAAAGAATATTACATTGAAAAAGAAAATAAAAATGAGATAAATCATAGTGAATTAGAATGTGATTTTGTATCTGCTAGAATAGTTGAACTATTAAATAAAGATGATTTTGATTTATCAGTTGATTATTTAAAATATATTCATAAATTTTTATTTCAAGATGTTTATGAGTTCGCTGGTGAATTTAGAAAAATAGATTTTTCTAAACATGAAAAAATACTTAATAATGATTCTGTTGCATACGGAGATTGTACTACTTTAACGGCATCATTAGAATACGATATATCATTAGAAAAAGAAAAAAATTATGAAGAAATGAATATAGTAGAGGTTATTAATAACATAACTAAATTTTCTTCTAGTATATGGCAAGTACATCCTTTTAGAGAAGGAAATACTAGAACAACAGCATTATTTATTGAAAAGTATTTAGTTAGTTTAGGTTATAACGTAGATAATAGTTTATTTAAAGATAAATCAGTTTATTTTAGAAATGCACTAGTTAGAAGTAATTATTTTAATAATTATTTAAATATAAAAGAAGATAATAGTTATTTAATTAAATTTTATGAAAATTTGTTATTAGGTAAAAATAATAATTTACATTCAAAAGATTTAATTGTAGAAGAATTGTTTGATAAAAAGTAATTAATCTATTTAGATATATTAGTTATACGAGGAAAAAGTAGAAATGCTTTTGCAAGGACACTGTCAATTTTGATGGAGTCCTATTTTTCTTTTTCTAAGAAAATAGAATCTGTTAGAAAATATAAGTATGGTATAATAGTATATAGAAAAGGAGATGAATTCCTATGAAATGTACTTTAATGAATAAAAATAAA
>CAVDHX010000093.1:0-2293 GCA_963609095.1 Sphaerochaetaceae bacterium
TTCATCAAACTCATCATCTTATTCGGGCAATGAAAGCAGTAGTTCTGCAAAATCTTCCACAGCAAACACAGTTGCTGCAAGCAATTATTATTCAAGTAAAGGTGTACCTTCAGTAAAACCAGATGATGAATTAGCCGATGGATGGACTGATATAAATCATGGAACTTATTACTATGATGAAACAACTGGTACCTATGCTCAGTGGTATGAAAATGGGACTGGTGGAGGTTATATCGTTAATTCAGGAATCAGCCTTACTGGTGAAGATGTAGGACATGAAACTGATTTAGGCCGCGAATCTATCGCTAAACTTGCTGTGCGTGTAGCAGCTACAGTTGATAATCCATATCGAGTTGGCAGTTCAAACGTTTGGGATGCATCAATGGCTCCAGATGGTGAAGCAGCACAAGAATATATCAAGATTGTTGATGCATATACCAAACAATATCACAACGTAGATGGAGATAACTCAAATCCCGCTTATGCATCATGTACACAAGCAGTTGGTCATATTGTTCGTGCAACAGTAGATCCTAATATTAATACAGATAGTACAGAATCAATGAGAAATTATCTAGATCATAATTCCGACTTATGGGAATATGTTGGCACAGTAGGTCCAGGACAAAACTCAACAAGTATTCTGCAACCAGGTGATATTCTTACAACAGAAAATAATCAACATACAACATTATGGGTTGGTAATGATCTTGTACGCCAAAAATATCCTGATTCAAGTGCAAATGTATTTGAAGCTGATGTTGGTACAGGACAGTGGCCAAATTTAACTTATCAAGATGAATATTTAAGCAATTATCCAGATGGTTACGCATTCCGTGTATATCGCTGGAAAGGAGAATTAGCTCACGAAGTAACCGATGAAAATCATGGATATACATACAATTATCCATATCAAAATGTTTATAAATTGTTAGCTAGTTCTTAAATTATCAAATAACATATAAATTTAAAAGTGCATGAATTTACTCTACCGAAAAAAATTAGAAATTTAAAATTATTTGATATTTAAAAAGGTACAAAAAGAAAATAATAGACTACACAGTTTTATACATAATATCTTTCAAGTAATGAAAAACTTTTTCAGAGAAATACTTAAACTTGGAATTGAAAATGACAAAGTTATTAGAGAAGTTAAAGGGACTTATGAGACGGACATATAGCTATGATTTACACGATATAACTAACCACACTACTAAAGAAAAAGAAACATACAATTATTTATACGATAAAGAATATGGCAAAGATTACGATATTGAACTGTAAAAAAATGTAAAAAGTATATTTTAATGATAAAACACACCGACACTATGGTACAATGTAACTGGAAAAAAGATAGAAAGGCGTGTTTTATTGTGGAAAACAAAAAAAGCACAGGTAAAACTGTTGCGATAATTATTTTGGTGTTATTAGTTTTAGGCTTAGGTGGTTACATTGCTTATGACAAAGTTATTGTGAAAGAAAGTGGAGAAACAGAAGAACCTATAAAGACAGAAAAGAAAGTAGTAGATAATTCTACATCAACCCAAGAAGAAACTACTGCTGATTATGTTGGTGCATATTCTGGAACTGCTGAAGCGCCAGCAGAAATTGGTAGACCAACCGAAACTAATGAATTATTGATTAAAGATGAGAAAAATGCTACTTTTTGTTTTAATATTGGAACAGGTACATCATGTTACAAAGGAACGTATTTAATAAAAGATAAAGTTTTATATTTGCATTCTACTGAAAAACAAATTTTAGATGGTACATCAAGTTCTGATATGAAAGTTACTGAAAGCGGAAACGATAATAGTTATATGACATTTGTAATTGAAGAAAGTAAAATTGTTTATAATGGTGAAGCGAGCGGAAGTCTTTTAGGTGATTTAACAAAAATAGATAATAATAATCTAAAATATGCTAACAAATTTTAAAATAACCGGTTTCAATTTTACCGACACTAAAATTGAAATTTTAGTAACACACTTACGCTATTGGCAAAGCCAATAACGGTGTGCAAAGGGAAAATCCCTTTTGAAACTCTTAAGCAACGTATTATTTGTTTACAAAACAAGTAATGGTTCTTTGTCAAGTAGTGTTGGTGACGTCCAAGACCAATGATAAATAATCGAAATTTAGAAGGCCAAAAATTGGCTTTCTTTTAGGTTCTTCTAAAGGCTCTTCTAAATTCACTGGAGAGCAGATAAAAAAACTTCTAATTTTAGTGGGGAGCTAATATTAAAATTGAATAAAATATGTATTTGCTAGAAAGGGATTATCTTTTGGAAAA
>CAVDHX010000094.1:0-47347 GCA_963609095.1 Sphaerochaetaceae bacterium
TCAACAGCTAATTCAATTACTGTAGTTACAAAAGCTTCAGCAACTTCAGGTATTTCTAAATATGAATATTCTAAAGATGATGGCTCTACTTGGACAGAATCTGACAGCAATATATATACTTTTACTGATTTAACATTAGAAACAAGTTATAATATTAAAGTAAGAGTAACATCAAATTTGAAAAAGCAAGCAATATCAGACAGTACAACTGTTTCTACAGATTCAATTATTAAACCAACTTTTACTGAAAGTGGTACATTGGAAAAAACGATTGAAATAACATATCCTTCTGGATGTGGTTCAACATATACATGTACATATCAAAAAGATAACGAAACAGAAGTTACAGTAACTTCTACATCAGCTTTAGTTTCATTTACGGAAGATGGTTCTGTAGTTGCAAAAATATCAGATGGCACCAATATTGTAAGTAGTAGTTATAGCGTTAAAGTTGATACAAACGGCTTTAAATTATGTAACAATAATACTGTTACATCAGGTGATGGATTATATTCTGATGATACAGAATCAGGAAGATGTGTATATAAAGGTGTAGAACCTAATAATTATATTACTTTAGGAACGGATACATATAGAATAATATCGGTAGAATCAGATGGAACATTAAAGGTAATAAAAAATGGTAGTATTGGGCGTAAAGCTTTTGACACATCAAATGAGAGATATTCAACAGTTTCAACGGATTATTGTAATTCGAAATATGGTTGTAAAGTGTGGGGAAGTAAAACAACAACATTAGATTCATCTGGAAATAATGTAACACAAATGCCAATGGAATTAGATGGAACATTATATGACCTTCCTGAGTCGGATTCATCGTTAAATACATATTTAAATAGTACGTGGTTAAATACATTATCATCAGATGTTCAGAATAAAATTGCGACACATATTTTTAATGTAGGGGTAACGAAGTATGGCGAAACAAGTCTTTCAAATACAGTGGCTCAAGAGAAAACATATAAATGGAAAGGCAAAATAGGATTAATGAATTTGAGTGATTATATAAAATCAAATACAAATATAGAACAATGTGGTTCACACAGTTTAAATCAGACGAATTATTCTACATGTAAAAAAACAAGTTGGATTTTTAGTTCAGTTGGTTCTGCTAATCCTTGGACAATTTCACCATATTCTCTTTCTGGGGCTTATTCTGTGTTTATTGTTGGTAATGAAGGACACCTTTATTATTTTAGTGCATATTATTCACGTGGTGTAGTTCCAGTATTTTATTTATCATCTAATATCACATTATCAGGAGAAGGAACAAGTGATAACCCTTATATTGCGAATTAAAGATTAATAAAAATATTTATAATATAAAATATGTACTAATAAATTCTAAAGAGAGTGATTAATTAGTTGCTTTAATTGGTTTATAAGATATAAATTTCTATATATAAAAGATTATAAGTTTTAGGAAACAATTGTGTTTCCTTTTTATAATGAATTTATTTGATATTTCAAATAAAAAAACTAGTCTTTGACTAGTCTATAGACGTTATATGATGGTGCATTAAATAATCTAAATTTATTTCCACCTAGTCCGTTTGATATGTATAACTCTGAATTTTCTATGGTGTAGTGATTATTATAATATTTTTTAAATCCATTTTTACGGATGATTGGTCCTATAGGAGGTATATTAATTTGTCCTCCATGTGTATGCCCAGCTAAGATTAAATTAAATGGGTTTACAGTCATATCATCGATTGAATCCGGTTCGTGGACTAATAATATTTTGTAAATAGGTCCATTTTTTTCAAATGAATTTAAATATTCTATAGCTGATTTTAGTTTATCATTTATGTTTGCTTTGTCATTTGTTGAGCTTGCTCCGGCTATAAACATATTTACATATCCTTTTTTATATATTGTATCGTATGTGTTATTTAAATCGGTAAATCCGCTATTTTGTATTATGCTGATCCATTCGTCAAATTTTGTATCATTTTCACCACTAATTGCATATTTGCCTGATTGTGCGTTTATTTTATTTAGCTCGTTTGATATTTCACTAGCCATGCTTGTTGTCATATTTGTTTTTTTGTCTATTAGATCACCTGTTAGAACTACTATGTCTGGTTTTTGTTCGTTTACGCTTTTAACTAATTTTTTTAGTTTTTTAAGGTTAAACGTTTCACCGTAGTGTATATCTGATATTTGAACTATTTTAAAGCCATTGAAGTTATCGGTTAGGTTAGTTATTGTTACTTTATATTCTTTTACGGTTATTAGTTTTGGTTCGATGAAAAATCCATAAGCACATGTTACAGATATAATAAAACTAATTAATAAAAATAGTTTTAGAAGGGAAAAATGTTTTTCTTTTTTCTTAGCCATGTGATCACCTATAGTAATTTTAACACAAATAAAAAAAAGACAAAAGTCTTATGTGAAAATTAGTATGAATGTTTGCATGGCTATTATCATTCCATTATGCATGAAATGAAATCCCATTGATACGAAGATGTTGTTTGTTTTTTTTAGCATGTAGGCGAAGGCAAATCCACAGCTACAGTAGGCAATTAGGTGCAGGGGAAATAGGTAATTTACAGGTGTTGTTAGTAGATGAAGACCACCAAAGATTAAACTTGATACTGTTATGAATAAAAAATCATTTTTAAATAGTGCTCTAAAGCTTAATCTAAATACGGTTTCTTCTATTAGTGGTGCTAGTATGACGGCTGAGATAAATGTATAGATTGGATATAGTTCAAATTCTGATCTAACAGCTGCTTCATTGTTTGATATATTGCCACCTAATATGTTTATTATAGAGTTTGCTAGTAGCATGAATATGAGTGCTAGTATGTAGTATTTTAAATATTCATTAAAGTATGTTAGATGATTTTTTTTAATGTCTTGATAGGCTTTTTTGAATTCTTTTTCAAATATTGAATATATTAATATTAATATAAGCATTTCTACACCTAGAGAGTATAGTATTTTTATAATACTTGGCAAATCTGATATATTTATGTGCAGTAGTATGAAAGGTAGACTTTGATATTTACTAAGTAGAAAATAGATTAATATTGCACTTAGTCCTTTTATTATATATGTTATTTCATTTTTGTCTGTTCTTGTTATCATTTATATCACCAAATTTATTATACTTAAATTTAGTGAAATTTTAAAGAAAAGTTTTAATTTATGTGTAAAGTATGTTATAATCTTTTATAGACGTGCAGGAAAAGAGTGGGGTGGCCCACTCTTTAATGTAGTTTTGGAGGTGTTATGTTGGAAGATAAAATAAGAGCTTTACTTGAAAAGGAAATTAATGAAGCTGGATATATTTTAGATGAAGTTTTTTATGGTAAGGAAGATAATGTAAATACGTTAAGACTTGTTATTGATAAATCTGGTTTTATTAATGTTGGCGATTGTGTTAAGGTAAATGAGATTGTAAATCCAATTTTGGATGAAACCGATCCAATTAGTGAAAGTTATGTATTAGATGTTTGTTCTAAGGAAAAAGGAGATGATAGTGATGGACAGTAAAAAGTTTTTATTAGCTGTTAATAATTTGTCAAAGGAAAAGGGTATTGATAAGGATACAATATTTGATGCAATGGAATTAGCACTTACAAGTGCTTATAAGAAAAATTATCATTCTCTTTCTAATGTTCGCGTTGACATTAATAGAGAAACTGGTGAGATAAAGATATTTTCATATAAAACTGTTGTTTTTAATGAAGAGTTTGAAAAGGAAGACGGAGTTTTAGAAAAAGAAATTATTACTGATGAAAATGGTAATGAGGAAGAGGTTGAAAAGGAATTTTATTTCGATGATAGAATTCATATAACTTTGGAAGATGCTTTAAAGAAAGTTCCTGGTATTAAGATTGGTGATACTATTGAAAAGGAAGTTACTCCAAAAGATTTTGGTAGGGTTGCGGCTGCTACTGCAAAACAGGTTGTTGTTCAAAAAATTAGAGAAGCTGAAAGAGAAATTATTAATGAAGAGTTTGCTGATAAACAAGATGAGATGGTTACTGGTATAGTAGCTATGGAAGATCAAAGAAATTATTATGTTGATTTAGGTAGAACTCAAGGAATTTTACCTAAAAGTGAGATTATTCCTGGTGAGACTATTAAAATGTCATCTAGTTTAAAGGTTTATATTACTAAAGTTGAAAATAATTCTAAGGGGCCTTTAATTTTGCTTTCTAGAAAACATTATGGTTTTGTTAAAAGATTATTTGAACTTGAAATACCTGAAATTAATGAAGGAATTATTTTAGTTTATAGTGTGGCTAGAGAAGCTGGTAATAGAACTAAGATTGCTGTTTATTCTGAGAATCCTAATGTTGATCCTGTTGGTTCTTGTATTGGTGAGAAAGGTAGTAGGATAAACCGTATTATTGAAGAGTTAAATGGTGAAAAAATCGATATTGTTAAATATGAAACTGATGATAGTAGGTTTATTGAAAATGCTTTAAGCCCTGCTCGTAATTTGCATGTTTTCATTACTGAAGAGAAGAAAAAAGAAGCTTTGGTTGTTGTTAATAATGAAAATCTTTCACTTGCTATTGGTAAGAAAGGTTTAAATATTAAACTTGCTTCTAGATTAACTCATTATAAGTTAGACGTTCAAACTATTGAACAAGCTAAAGAAAATGGTATTAGTATTGTTGAGGATTAGTTTATGAAGATGAAGAAAATACCGATGAGAATGTGTGTTGTTACAAGAGAAAAGCTGCCTAAGTATGAACTTATTAGGGTAGTTAAGACTGATGATGGTGTTATTGTTGATAAAACTGGAAAAGTTAATGGTAGAGGAGCTTATTTAAAAAAAGATAAAGAGGTATTTTTAAAGGCTAAAAATAGTAAAATATTAAATAGGCAATTGGAAACGATTGTTGATGATAGGGTGTTTGATGAATTAAATAGTTTATTAGATTAGAAAGAAGGTGCTTAAGTATGATGAGCGTGAGAGAATATGCGGAAGATGTTAACCGTGATGTTTTAGAGGTTTTAAATAAATGTTTAGAGTTAGATATTGATGTTAAAACAGCTGATGATATGCTTGATGAGGAAGCTATTATTATGCTTGACAGTAGTTTTGATGAAATTAGTGAAGAGATGGAAGATGAAGAAATTGCTGAAGAAGTAGCTTTAGAGGAAAGTGGAATTGATTCTAAGAAGAAACCTAAAAAGGTTAAAAAGCCTGATAATAAGAAAGCATTTGCTCAAAAGAAAAAAGCAATGTATAAAAGTAAGGAAAAATTGCAAAGTAATGCACCTATAGATAATGATAATGTTATTTTGTATAAAGAGAATATGACTATATCACAGCTTGCTAAAGAAATGAATATTGCCCCTAGTGAACTTATTAAGAAATTATTTTCTTTAGGTTTAATGGTTAATATTAATAGTCCTGTTTCTTTTGAAAATGCAGAAATTATTGTTTTAGATTATGGTAAGGAATTAAAGAAGGAATCTACAGCTGATGTTTCTAATTTTGAAGAGTTTGAAGTAACTGATAGGGAAGAAGATTTAGTTTCTAGACCTGCTGTTGTTACTATTATGGGTCATGTTGATCATGGTAAAACTACTTTGCTTGATGCGATTAGAAAGACTAATGTTGCTGAAGGTGAGGCTGGTGGAATTACTCAAGCTATTAGTGCATATCAAGTTGAAAGAGATGGTAAGAAAATTACTTTTATTGACACTCCTGGACATGCGGCTTTTACTGAGATGCGTGCTAGAGGTGCTAGTATAACTGATATTGTTATTATTATAGTAGCGGCTGATGATGGTGTTATGCCTCAAACTAGAGAAGCTATTGATCATGCTAAGGCAGCTGGAGTTCCTATTATTGTAGCTGTTAATAAGATGGATAAACCTGGTGCTAATCCTGATAAGGTTATGAATGAGATGGCTGAGGCTGGTCTTATGCCAGAACAGTGGGGAGGAGATGTTATATTTAGTCAAATTTCTGCTGTTAATGGTGATGGTATTGATGAGCTTTTGGAAAATATTTTGCTTGTTGCTGAGGTTAATAATTATAGGGCTAATCCTAATCGTTATGCGATGGGTACGGTTGTTGAATCTAAGTTAGATAAACATTTAGGACCTATTGTTACTGTTTTGGTTCAAAATGGTACTTTACGTTTGGGTGATCCTGTTGTTGTTGGTAGTTTTTTTGGTAAGGTAAGAACACTTCGCAATGATAAAGGTGAAGAAATTACAATGGCTTTACCTAGCCAACCTGTTGAAATTACTGGTCTTAATGGTGTACCTTCGGCTGGTGATAAGTTTATGGCTTTTGAAAGTGAGAAGGAAGCTAAGTCAATTGCTGCTAAAAGAACTATTCAAGCTAAAGAAAAAGAAAATAAAGCTAAAGCATCTGTTTCTTTGGATGATTTATTTGCTCAAATTGGTGAAGGTTTAAAAGAGATAAACGTTATTGTAAAAGCTGATGTAAATGGTAGTAGTGAAGCTGTTAAAAATAGTTTACAGAAGATTGAAGTTGATGGTGTTAAGATAAATGTTATTAGAAGTAGTGTTGGTGGCATTACTGAAAGTGATATTGTTTTAGCTAAGGCTTCTAATGCTATTATTATTGGTTTTAATGTAAGACCTAGTAATATAATTAAGGATAAAGCTAAGGCTGATGGTGTTGAAATTAGATTTTATAATATTATTTATAAAGCCGTTGAAGAGATGGAAAGTGCTATGAAGGGTATGCTTGATCCTGAATATGAAGAAAATGTTTTAGGGTCTGCTGAAATTAGACAGATATTTAAATTTTCTAAGATTGGTAATATTGCTGGTTCTTTTGTAACTGATGGTACTGTTAGACGTGATTGTAATGCTAGAGTTATTCGTGACGGCGTTGTTATTTACGATGGTAAAATTGGTTCTTTACAACGTGAGAAAGATAGTGTTAAAGAAGTTAAAAAAGGTTATGAATGTGGTATTACTGTTGATAATTTTAATGATATTAAAGTTGGAGATATTATTGAAGCTTATGAAATGGTGGAGATTGCTAGATGAGTATTAAGATAGAGAGAATTTCTGATGCTTTGATTGAACAGATTAGTTATATAATTGCTAATGAGGTTAAAAATGGTATTAAGTTTGTTACTATAACTGATGTAAAGGTAAGTGGTGATTTATCGTTTGCTAAGGTATATTTTACTGTTTTAGATGAAAGCAAAAAGGATGAAGTTTTAAATACTTTAAAAGAAGCTAGTGGTTTTATCAGGCATGAACTTAGGGATAGAGTAGAGATTAGACAAATACCTGATTTGAAGTTTGTTTATGATGATACAATTGATCATGCTAAAAAAATTGAAGATATTATTGAGAAATTACATGAAGATTGTTGACATGTATAGTAAATTTGTGTATAATCTGTTGTGTAATTTGAAAAGGAAAGAAGAAGTGTCCACTTCTCACCTGATTGCTTATAGGCGATGGGTAAATGCTGATGTTTATTAATGCAGGTGGATACTCTTTGTATTCACTTTTTTATTGGAGGTGTCTAGTATCGCAAAGGAAAAGGGTTTGTATATTAACGAACAAATACGAGCAAAGGAAGTTATGGTAATTGGTCCTAATGGTGAACAGTTAGGTGTTAAACCAATTAAAGATGCACTTACTTTGGCTAATTATGCAGGATTTGATTTAGTACTTATGAATCCAGGTGGAAAACCACCAGTTTGTAAAATAATGGATTATAATCGTTATAAGTATGAAAGCAAGAAGAAACAAAAAGAGAACATGAAAAGGCAACGTGAAGCTAATTTAGATATGAAAGAGTATAAATTATCTGTTACTATTGATGTTCATGATTTTAATACTAAGCTTAAGAATGCAACTAAGTATTTAGAAAAAGGTCATAAGGTTAAGGTTAGTGTTAGATTTAAAGGTAGAGAAATTACTCATAGTAATTTGGGTAAGGAAGTTCTTATGCGTTTTGCAGAACAGGCAAAGGATGTTGCAATTATTGAACAAATGCCAAAACTTGAAGGTCGTATTATGGCATTGATACTTGCACCAAATAAGGAAAAATAGGAGGAAGATTATGGCTAAAATTAAAGCAAAATCACATAAAGGGTTATCAAAAGTTTTAAAGGTTAGAAAAAGTGGTTCAGTTAAATTTCAACCAGCTAACAAAAATCATAAGTTAACTCATAAGAGTAATCAATCAAGAAGAAGAAGACATCATGATTCAGGTTTAAGTATATCTGATACAAGAAGATTAAAAGATTTAATTAATAAGTAAAAGGAGGAATTAAAATGAGAGTTAAAGGTGGAACTATTCATCGTGCTCGCCGTAAAAAAGCTTTAAAACAAGCTAAAGGTTATTTCGGTAGTAAGCACAGATTATATAAAACAGCTAAAGAACAAGTTATGCATTCAGGAGCTTATGCTTATAGAGACAGAAAAAATAGAAAAAGAGATTTTAGAAAATTATGGATTACTAGAATTAATGCGGCTTGCCGTTTAAATGAAATTAGTTATTCTAAATTTATTAGTGGTTTAAATAAAGCTAATATTGAAATTAATAGAAAGATGCTTGCTGAGATTGCAGTTGATGATCCAAAGGCATTTACTGAAATTGTTAATGCTGCTAAAGCTGCTTTAGAAGGTAAGGAATATAAAGCAAAAGTTTCAAAAGAAGTAAAAAAAGAAGAAACTAAAAAAGAAACAGTTAAGAAAGAAACAGTTAAAGAAGAAAAAACTGATTTATCTAAAATGACAGTTGCAGAACTTAAAAAATTAGCTAAAGAAAAAAATGTTGAAGGTTATTCTACAATGAAAAAAGCTGAGTTATTAGATGCTTTAAAATAGAATAACTTCTTTTTGTATTGGAGGGTTTATGAGAAAGTTATATATTGATTTTGATGGTGTTATTTATAATTCTATTGATGTTTCTTATAAGATGGCAAATGAGAAGAATATGAAGAGTGAAAAGGAATTTTATTTATTTTATAAGAATTTAGATTGGCAGGTTGTTTTGGAAAATTCTTGTGAGATTAATAATGCTTTTAGTAATATTAAAAAGCTTTGTGAGTTTTATGATGTTTCTATTTTAACTCATGTTGTTTCTTTGAATGAGGTTTTAGAAAAGGTAAATATAATAAGAAAACATTTGGATGATATAAATATTATTTCGGTTCCAAAGTCTATTTCTAAAACTAAGATGGTGTGTGCTATGGATGCTATTTTGGTTGATGATTATGTTCAAAATTTGATTGAATGGAAAGATGCTGGTGGAATTGGAATTAAATTTGATTTAGATATGGATGGAAAAGGTTTTCCTGTTATTGATAGGCTTGATAAAGTGACAGAAATTTTAAAGTAAGTATGTACAAAATATAGTAAAAAATGTTATAATTGTTGTGCTTGGAGATGAGGATATGTTAGTATTAGCCAAAGCGGTTTTATCAATTATGTTAGGTTTTTCCTTTTCAGTCGTTTTTGGCTATTTTGCTATTAAATGGCTAAAGAAAAAACATATAAGACAGCAAGTATCTAATAGTTTAGGTGAAAGACATAAGAAGAAAAATGGAACGCCAACTACTGGTGGAATAATATTTATTATTCCAACGGTTTTAATTATGATAGCTCTGGTGCTTACTGGAAAGATTGAATTTTCTACTAATTTATTTATTGTATTATTTGTATTTATTGCGTATGCAATATTTGGATATGTTGATGATTATTTAATTATTAAAAGGCATAATAATGATGGGCTTAGTATATTTTGGAAGCTTGTTTTACAAATTATTGTAGCTTTAATATTTTTCTATATGTTTTTAAGTAGTGGTAATGAGCCGGTTGTTGATATTCATACACTTGGCATTAAGATTAATTTAGGCTGGCTTTATGGAATGTTTTTACTATTTGTACTTGTTGGTAGCAGTAATGCTGTTAATATTACAGACGGACTTGATGGACTTGCTGGTGGACTTTCAGCTATAGCATTTTTTGCTTTTGGTATTATTACTTGGGGTGCTGATTGGGCTGCTGGTAATGAAGAAGTTGCAATATTTTGTTTTGTGCTTGTAGGTTCTTTAGTTGGATTTTTAGTTTATAATTGTTATCCTGCAAAAATATTTATGGGGGATACGGGTTCTTTATCTTTAGGTGCCGCACTTGCTACTGTGGCAATTATTACTAATCATGAGATTACGTTAATTATTGTTGCTGGAGTGTTTGTTTTGGAAACATTAAGTGTTATTGTGCAGTGGATTGCGATAAGTAAATTTCATACTAAAGTTCTTTTGATGGCACCACTTCATCATCATTTTGAAAAGTTAGGATGGAGTGAAGTTGATGTTGTTAGATTATTTTGGTCAGCTGGTTTACTTTTAAGTATGGCGGCTATTGGCTTTGGTGTATGGATATAGAAATTGGAGGAAGATTATGGCAAAATGTGAAAAAGAAATTGAAATTACAGTTGAAGGTAAATTTTGGGAAGAGGCTTTAGATAAGGCTTTTAATAAAGCAAATAAAAAAGCTAAGATTGATGGTTTTAGACCTGGAAAAGCTCCTAAGGATATTTTTATTAAGAAATATGGTATGGAGTCATTATATATGGATGCGGCTGATGAGGCTGCAGATGAAGCTTATAAGAAGCTATTAGTTGATAATAAAGATGACATGGAAAAAATAGTTGCTCGTCCTGAGATGAATTTAATTCATGTTGATGATAAGAAAATTACTTTTAAGTTTTTATTAACTTTAAGGCCTGAAGTTACTTTAGGAAAATATAAAGGTTTAGGTGTTAAAAAGGATAAAGTAGAAGCTAGTGCTGAGGAAATTAAACAATCTATTGATTCAATGCGTGAAAGATATGCTGAGGATGTATTAAAGGATGGCAAGATTGAAAATGGTGATGTAGCTGTTATTGATTTTGAAGGATTTATTGATGGTAAAGCTTTTGATGGTGGAAAAGGTGAAAATTATTCTTTAAAGATTGGTAGTGGTACTTTTATTCCTGGATTTGAAGAACAGTTGATTGGTTTAAAATCTGAAGATGAAAAGGATGTTAAGGTTACTTTCCCTGAAGATTATCATGCTGAAGATTTAAAAGGTAAGGAAGCTTTATTTAAAGTTAAAGTTCATGAAGTTAAAGAAATTAAGGTTCCTGAGTTAGATAAAGAATTTTTTGAAGATTTAGGTATGGAAGGAATTAATACTAAAGAAGAGTTAGAAGCTCAAATTTCTGAAAATATTTTAGCTCGTAAGGAAATGGATGCTGAAAATAAATATATGGATGATTTATTGGAAGCTGCTGCTAAGGATGTTAAGGTTGAAATTCCTGAAGCTATGATTGCTGAAGAGTTAGATAGAATGATTTCTCAATATGCTGAACATTTAAAAATGCAAGGAATTAGTCTTGAACAATTTTATCAATTTACAAATTCTGATGAAGGTGCTTTAAAAGATCAAATGAGACCTGAAGCTATTAAGAGAATTACTTATAGATTGATGCTTGAAGAAATTGCTGAGGCAGAGAAGATTGAAATATCTGATGATGAGGCTAAGGAAGAGTCTAAAAAATTAGCTGAAAAATATCAAATGAAGGAAGAAGAATTCTTAAAAACATTTGGTGGTTTGGAAATTGTTAAATATGATTTAAAAATGCGTAAAGCTATGGAATTACTAAAGAAATAGGGAAACTTATTTCTTTTTTAATATTAAAATTATAATTTTACAAGATTATATAAAAATGATATAATTATTGAAAGGAGGAATAGAATGAATAGTAAAATTTTACCAAAGGTATTTGGTTGGATGTTTTTGGGTTTATTATTAACCTTTGCGGTTGGATATTATGTTTCTTTAAATCCAGTTGCTATGATGAAGATGATTGGAGGTAGTGGTTTACTTGCAATTATAATTGTTGAACTTGTTGTTGTAGTTTTTTTAAGTGTTAGAATTCGTCAAATGAATCCTATAACTGCTAAGATATGTTTTATGATTTATTCTGTATTAAATGGATTAACATTTTCTTCAGTATTTCTTTATTATGAAATGTCATCTATAATATTTGTATTCTTAGTATCAGCTATAATTTTTGGATTATTTGCTGTTATAGGTGCGACTACAAAAATGGATTTGTCTAACATTGGAACATATTTATTAATGGCTTTAATTGGTATTATAGTTTGTTCAATTTTGAATATTTTCTTTAAAAGTCAAGGATTTGATTTGGTTATTTCGTCAATAACTGTAATTGTATTTATTGGATTAACAGCTTATGATGTTCAAAGAATTGGAAAAATGGATGATTTAGCTGTTATGAGTGAAGACAATTTAGCTATATTTGGTGCTTTACAATTATATTTAGATTTTATTAATATTTTCTTAGAATTATTAAAATTATTTGGAAAAGCAAAAGATAATTAAAGGCAATGATTTAAGAGTAGTAATAATTTGATAAAGTATAGAGAGAAAGTGGTTGGTGAAAACTTTTCTTTATCTGTTATGAACTTACTTATTAGCTTCTTGTGTGATAAGCATAAGACGTTTAGCTACGTTACAGTATAGAGATAATAAAATATTATGAAATAAGGTGGTACCACGTTATATACGTCCTTATAATTTATAATATTTTTTTATATAATGGGAGGAATTTATGAAATATTTATTAACATTTTTATTTTGTTTTTTGTTTGTTTATTTATTTTATTTTTTCATTGTAATTTTTAGAAAAAAAGGCTTTGAAAAATTTAAAACAAGTAAACAATTAGATTTTTTTAAACAGGCTTATAAAATTGATTTTGATAAGATTAATTTGAAATTATTCGCACATATACTTGCTTTATCAAATGCTTTTATAATAGCTTTGACGTGCAGTGTTATTGAAATTTTTGACAATTTTTTATTGAAAATGTGTGTTGGATTTGTTATTTTATTACCACTTATGCTTTTAGTTTATAAGATATTAGGCGTTATTTTAAAGAAAATGGAGGTTAAAAAAGATGTATGATATAAAAGAAATAGAAAATAAATGGCAAAAATATTGGGATGAGAATAATAGTTTTGTGGCTAATACTTTAGATGATAAAAAGAAATATTATTTATTGGTAGAATTCCCTTATCCATCTGGTGCAGGACTTCATGTTGGACATGCTAGAAGTTATACTGCGTTAGATACTGTTGCGAGGCAAAAAAGAATGGAAGGATATAATGTTTTATTTCCTATTGGTTGGGATGCTTTTGGAGCTCCTGCTGAACAATATGCAATAAAAAATCATATTCATCCTAAGGATGCAGTTAAAGAAAATATAAAAACCTTTAAAAAACAAATTAAAGAATTGGGTATTTCTTTTGATTGGAGTAGGGAATTTTCTACTACTGATCCTGAATACTATAAATGGACCCAATGGCAATTTTTAAAGTTTTATGAAAATGGCATGGCTTATAAGGCTAAGAAAAATATTAATTGGTGTCCAAAATGTAAAACAGGTTTATCTAATGAAGATTCTGCTGGTGGTGTTTGTGAAAGATGCGGCAGTAAAGTTGTTCAAAAGGAAAAAGAACAATGGATGCTTAGAATGAGTGATTATGCAGAAGATTTAATTACTGGCCTTGATGATACTAATTTTAATAAAAGAGTTAAATTGGGTCAGATTAATTGGATTGGTAAATCAACTGGAGCAGAGGTTAATTTTGAATTAAAAGGAACTGATGAGGTATTAAAAGTTTACACAACAAGACCTGATACTATTTTTGGAGCTACATTTATGGTTATTGCACCAGAACATCCTATTATTGAAAAATTAAAAGATAAAATTAATAATATGGAAGAAGTCAAAAAATATCAAGAATATGCTTTAACTAAGAGTGAATTTGAAAGAACTGAACTTGCAAAAGAAAAAACCGGTGTTAAAATTGATGGTATTAAAGCTATAAATCCATTTAGTGGTAAAGAAATTGAAATTTGGGCTTCTGATTATGTTATGATGAATTATGGTACTGGTGCAATTATGGCAGTTCCCGCACATGATGAACGTGATTATGAGTTTGCTAAAAAATTTAATATTGATATTATTCCTGTAATTGAAGGTGATAATCTTCCTTATACAGGTGATGGAAAATATATTAATTCTTCATTTTTAAATGGTATGGAAAATAAAGATGATGCTATTAATAAAATGATTGAGGAGATTGAGAAAAAACATATTGGTAATAGTAAGGTTAATTATCGTTTACAAGATTGGGTATTTTCTAGACAAAGATTTTGGGGAGAACCTATTCCACTTGTTTACTGTGAACATTGTGGCTGGGTAGCTGTTTCATATGATGATTTACCTGTATTACTTCCTGATGTTGCTAATTATGAACCTACTGAGGATGGTGAAAGTCCACTTGCTGGAATCGATGAATGGGTAAATACTACTTGTCCTAAATGTGGCTTACATGCTAGAAGAGAAACTGATACAATGCCAAACTGGGCTGGGTCTTCATGGTATTTTTTAAGATATATGGATGCTCATAATGATAAAGAATTTGTTTCAAAAGAAGCATTAAATTATTGGGGTAAAGTTGATTGGTATGATGGTGGTATGGAGCACACAGCTCGTCATTTGCTTTATGCTAGATTTTGGAATCAATTTTTATACAACATTAATCTTGTTCCTAATAAAGAACCTATTGATATAAGAACATCACATGGAATGATTCTAGGACCTGATGGTGAAAAGATGAGTAAATCAAAAGGTAATGTAATTAATCCTCATGATATGGTTGAAGAGTATGGTGCGGATGCATTAAGACTTTATGAAATGTTTATTGGAGATTATGAAAAAGATGCGGCTTGGAGTACAAATAGTTTAAAGGGATGTAAAAGATTTTTAGATAGAGTATGGAAAATTGGTGAAAGATTAAATAGTAATGTGGGATATAATAATGAAGCTTTAGTTCATAAGACTATAAAAAAAGTTACAAGTGATATTAAATCTATGAAGTTTAATACGGCTATATCTGCTTTAATGATTCTTATGAATGAATATGATAGTATGGAAAGTATTACTAAAGATGATTTAAGAGTTTTAGTTCATTTATTAAATCCATTCGCACCTCATATTACTGAAGAAATTAATGATAAATATAAATTAGGTAATGTTTTATGTGAAAGCACTTGGCCTAGTTATGATGAAGAAAAAACGGTTGATCAAAGTTATGAACTTATTTTTCAAGTAAATGGTAAAGTTAGAGGCAAAGCTAATGTAGGCATTGATACTACTAAAGAGGAAATGGAAAAATTAGCTTTGGAAAATGAAAATGTTAAAAAGTTTGTTCAAAACAAAGATATTGTAAAAGTTATTGTTATTCCAAATAGATTGGTTAATATTGTTGTAAAATGATTGATTTAATGACTAATATTTGTATATTAAATCTTCCTTCAAAGTTGGAATATAAATTAGTATCTTTTGGACTTACTAAAATTGGTTATGTTTTAAATTGTTTATCTGATGAGTTATTAGCTTTAGGATTTGATATTAATGAAGTTAATTTAATTGAAAATGCTTTGATAAAAAATAATATTAATGTTGATGAAGATGATTTGTTTAAATTTAATTTTAATGATTATCAAAAGGAACTTATTTTTAATCATAAAAGTTATTTTAAAGGTAGTAAGTTTGATTTGTTAAGATACACTGATAATATTGATGTTGTTAATAAATTATATTATTTATATAAGTATCTACATGATGATTTAGATGTTTGTAATAAAATTAAATTAAATAATTTTATTTTGAATCATAAAGGTATGACAATTTCAGAATTCCTTCAACTTGATGGTGAAGATGAAGAAAAAGATACAATTGATCTTATATGTAATATAATAGGCATGCCTTTGAATAATGATTTGGATTATGTAGAAAAAAATAATAGGGTTTATGATATATTAAGTTATAATTGTATTAATAATGAAACATTAGATTTATATAAAGATATTTCTTTAAAAAATAATAAAATGTTGGTGTTTACAAACAAATAAAATTATGATATTATCTATTTAAATTGACGGTGAAAAATTATAGTAGTTTTAAAAACTGGTAATAAGAAAGTTAGTGTTTGATGAAAACTAGCCAAGGTTTTTGAAATGAAATACAAATTTGGAGTCAAGTCGGTTAATCGCCGTTATATGATAAAAGTGCATAAATACTATGAAATAAGGTGGTACCGCGAGTAATTCGTCCTTATAATTCATGGTATTTTTTTAAGGAGGAATTATATGGAAATTGGAAAGTATATTGATCACACTAATTTGAAAATGGATGCTAGAGAAGAAGATATTACTAAATTATGTAAAGAGGCTATTGATTATGGATTTGAGACTGTATGTGTTAATCCATATTATGTTCCTTTAGCAGCTGATTTGCTTAAGAATAGTAATGTTGGTGTTTGTTGTGTTGTTGGTTTTCCACTTGGTATGAATACACCTAAGGTTAAATCATATGAGGCCATTGAAGCTATTGAAAATGGTGCTGATGAAATTGATATGGTTATTAATGTTGGTGCTTTAAAGGACAAAGATTATGATTATGTTAAGGAAGAAATTGAAGAGGTTAGAGATAATATAGATGGCAAGACTTTAAAAGTTATTATTGAAACATCTTTATTAACAAAAGAAGAAATTATTAAAATGACTGAAATTTGTAATGAAACTTTTGTTAATTTTATTAAAACTAACACGGGTTTTGGTAAAAGAGGCGTTTCAATTGAAGATGTAGAAACAATTCATGAACACAAGTCTGAAGTTTTAGAAATAAAGGCTAGTGGAGGTATTGAAACATTTAAACAAATGATGGATTTGATTGATGCTGGTGCAAGTAGAATCGGATGTAGTAAAAGTGTTCAAATTATTAAAAATATGGAGGTTAAATTATGAAGTTATATGATGAATTAAAATGGCGTGGTCTTATTAAAGATGAGGCTGGAGAAGATTTAGAAAAAAAATTAAATGAAGGTGGTATGACGTTTTATATAGGAACAGATCCTACTGCTGATAGTCTTCATCTAGGACATTTATCTTCATTTTTAATAAGTAAAAGATTGGAAAAAGCAGGACATCATCCAATTTTATTAATAGGTGGAGCAACGGGAAGAATTGGCGATCCTAGACCAACAGAAGAAAGACCAATGAAAAGTGTTGAAGAAATTGAGTCTAATTTTAAAGCTTTGAAAAAACAAGTAACTGATTTGTTTGGCTTTGAAGTTGTTAATAATTATGACTGGTGTAAAGATATTAATTTTATTGATTTTTTAAGAGATTATGGTAAGTATTTTAATGTAAATTATATGCTTGATAAAGATATTATCAGAAGAAGATTAGATAGTGGTATTACATTTACTGAATTTTCTTATATGATAATGCAAGCTTTAGATTTTCTACATTTATATGAAAATAAAAATTGTGTTATGCAATGTGCAGGATCTGATCAATGGGGAAATATTACGGCTGGTATTGATTTGATTAGGAAAAAAACAGGTAAGGAAGTTTATGGATTTACTATGCCTTTAGTTACTGATAAAAATGGTAAAAAATTTGGTAAAAGTGAAGGTAACGCATTTTGGCTTGATAAAAATAAAACATCAAGTTATGAAATTTATCAATATTTAGTTAATAGTGATGATGAAAAAGTGATTGATTATCTTAAAATATTTACATTTTTGACTAGAGAAGAAATTGAAGATATTGAAAGAAAACATAAAGAAAAGCCTGAGGAAAGGTTTGCTCAAAAAACTTTAGCTATGGAAGTTATTACATTTTTACATGGAAAAGAAGAAGCTACTAAAGCTAAAAAAATGAGTGAAGCATTATTTACTGGTAGAGTGAATGATTTATCTGTAAATGAAATTAATAATATATTTAGAGATGTTCCTAGGTTTGAATGTTTTGATGGGGAAAATATTATCGATCTTTTGGTAAATAGTAAAATATGTCAAAGTAAAAGAGAAGCAAGAGAATTTGTAAATGCTGGTAGTATTATGATAAATGAAGAAAAAATCACTAGTGAAGATTATATAGTAAAATGCGATAAGGCTATTGATGGTGATATTATTGTTTTAAGAAGAGGTAAAAAGAAGTATTTTGTTGGTAAAATTGTATAATAAAACCAAGAGGTTTAATCTCTTGGTTTTTACATCATTTGATAGTTTGAACTGTTATAAGTACTATAATTATTTTTATTAATTATATTTTCTAGTCTAGTAATTCTTTGTTCTAAATTGTTAATTTGGTTATTAATACTACTCAAATCATTAGTCATATAATTATTTCCTGGCATTGGTATTATTTGACCCGGTATTACCACATTCCCATAATTTGGAACCATTTGGGGGTAAACTGGGTAAGCCATATTACAATCGCGATCTTTTTTCAAGTTAATTAACTCCTTTCAATTTAATTATATGCTTTTGTTTATTTATGGTGATTATGTTATAATGTTAAAGGTGATAAAATGCGATTAAAAAACATAAAAGGTGCGAAGGAAAAAATAAATAAGTCTAATTATATTATTCAAAATCCTGAAGAATATAAAGGAAAATTTAAAACATTATTTCAAAATAATAATCCAATTCATTTAGAAATTGGAATGGGGAAAGGTGATTTTATCATAGGTATGGCTGTAAAATATCCTAATATTAATTTTATAGGTATAGAAAAATTTGATAGTGTTATTTTAAGAGCAACGGAAAAATTAGAAATGTTTGATTTAAAAAATTTAAAATTAATTAGATTTGATGCAACTGAAATAGATAATATTTTTGATAAAGAAATAGATACAATATATTTAAATTTTTCTGATCCGTGGCCTAAAAATAGACATGAAGGCAGAAGACTTACAAGTGAGAAATTTTTAAACAGATATGATTTAATATTTAAAGAAAATTGTCATATAATTCAAAAAACTGATAATAGAAAATTATTTGAATTTTCTTTAAAATCTTATGTTGATTATAATTATAAAATAAGAAATATATCTTTAAATCTTCATGAGGATGATTTTGATAATGTTGAAACGGAATATGAAAAACGTTTTGTTTCATTAGGTTTTCCTATTTATATGGTTGATGTGTACAAAACTTTACATGTAAAATAAAATTTTGTTTTGAAAAGTGGGAAAAAATGTTATAATTTATAGTAAGCAGGTGTGTATATGAAGAAAAAAATTCTTTTAGGACTTATGGCACTACTTCTAACAGGCTGCAGTATTGTTAGAATTGATACAACTAAGATTGATAATATAGTTAATGTTGTTCTATCAAAGGAAAATACTTTATATAACCGTGTGGGAAGAGGATATAAATATTATGTTCCAAGAGGAGTAACTTATATCGATAGTAGTGGTTCTAATGATAAATTATATTCTAATGGTATTTATTATTACTTATATTTAGATGAAATAAGTTATTATTATAAAAAATCTGTCAATTATAAGGTTGATAATAGTAAATACTATTCGAGAAAAATAAATAATAAGGGTAATGTTGGATATTTAGAAATAACAAAGCAAAATGATTTATATTTAATTGTATTTGTATATAATTATGCTAAAATAGAAGCATTAGTACCTAAGGATGATATTAATGATACAGTTTTAAATAGTTCATACATTTTATCGACAATAAAATACAATAGTAAGATTGTAAAATTATCATTGGAAGACAATTTTTTAACTAATAAAGAGGAAAAATATAATGTATTTAGTTCTAAAAAGGAAAATGAAAGTAGCTTTTTACGTTATGAGGAAAAGTAGAGGTGTATAAAGATGGGATTATTAGATAAATTCAAAAATTTATTTACTGAAGAAGTAGAGGAGCCAATAGAAAAGGAAGAAATTCAAAAAGAGGTTATAAGTGTTGAAATACCTTCACCTAAAGTTACACGTTCTGAAATTCATGAAACAAAAGAAATAGAAAGTGAAGAAAATATTCAAGAAAACGAGCATAAATTTCCTTTTTTTGACGATAATGATTTTGATACAATAGATGTTAAACCAAGGGAAAAAGAGGAAAAAAAGATTCAGCCTAAAGAGGTTTATAAACCTCCTAGGGAAGAGAAAAAATCTTTTAGACCTTCACCAATAATTTCACCTGTTTATGGCATTATTGATAAAGGTTATCAAAAAGATGAAATGTCTTCTAAGGGTGAAATTCGTTCTTCATATTATAGTGCGAAAGAAGCAAATGTAGATGCAATAAGGAATAAAGCATATGGTGGATTAGAATCAGACATTGAAACTACTTTATTCGGAGGCAAAAGGGTATTATTTGATGAAAAAGAAGGTGATACTAAGCAGGTTGATGATGACTTTTCTTCAAAAACTTTAGACGAAAAGCCAAGGCATTCAAATCCTAAAGAAAATGATTTAACTGATCTTTTAGAGGAGGAAATGGAAAAACCCGCACAAGATGAAGAAAAAAGACAACCTAGAAAAATAAGTGATGAGGAGTTATTTAGTTTAATTGATTCAATGTATGAGAAGGAGAATAAATAATGACATTAACATTAGCCGATACATATTCACTAATATTTTATACATTATTAATTGTATTAGTGATTACATTAATTATTTTAGTTATCAACGCAATCAAAACGTTAGATAAAGTTGATAAATTTGTCGATGATATTAGTATGAAATCTAATAAATTGAATGGTTTTTTTTCAATTATCGACAGTACTACTGATGCTGTTGTTGGATTCAGTGATAGTATAGTTGGGTTTTTTTCAACAGCAGTTGGTAAAATTCTTAGAAGAAAGAGAGGAAAAGAAAGTGAAGAAGAGTAATGGAATTGCAAAATTTGCATTAGGTGCTGGTGTAGGAGCAGCTTTAGGGTTATTATTTGCACCTAAAAATGGTAAAGAAACAAGAGAAGATCTTAAAAAAATGTTAGATGATTTAGTAGTAAAAGTAAAAAATATTTCAGCAGATGATGTTAAAGAAACTGTTAATGAAAAAATTGAAGAAATAAAAGATGGCTTAGCTAATTTAGATAAAGAAACAGTTTTAGCTGAGGCTAAAAAACAAGCTAAAAAGTTACAAGATGCTGCAGAAGAGTTAGTTAATTATACAATTGAAAAAGGAACTCCAGTTGTTGAAAAATCAGCAAATGCTGTAAAGAAAAAAGTTATTGAAGTGTCAAAAAGTGTCATTGCTAAATTAGAAAAAGAAAGTAAATAATCACATATGTGATTATTTTTTCAAAATGAAAAGTAAAATAATGTTAAAAACTTTTTTCAAGGTAATGATTGGAAATAAAAAAGAAATGCAACGTGTAATTCCTAAAGCTTATTTTAATAGTGTATATGATATTGATTATAAAAAGCTAAAAGAAAAAGGAATAACTTGTTTATTATTTGATATTGATGGAACAATTGCTAAGGTTGACGATTTGAATATTTCTGATGAAATAAAACAATTATTTAGCAATTTAAAAGAGTTTAAAATAATATTAATATCAAATAATGATTCTAAAAGAGTTTTGCCTGTTTCTAAAGTATTAAATGTTCCTTCACTTTATTCAGCTAAAAAGCCTACATGTCAAGCTTATGAAACCGCATTGAAAATGTTAAAAGTTAGAAAGAAAAATGCATGTATGATAGGTGATCAAATATTAACTGATATTTTTGGGGCTAATAATTATGGTATATATTCAATATTAGTAAATCAAATGTCTAATCAAAATAATTTACATACCAAAATTGCTCATATTCTTCAATGTTTGATGATAAAAAAATTACGTAAGAAAAAGTTGCTTGAAAAGAATAAATTTTATATGAATTAATTGATTTTTATATAACTATTTTACAAAAAAATGTTATACTATATTATGAAGGTAGGAATAACATGGACTTATGGCAATATGAAAGAGAATTATATGATAAAAATATAAATATAATTGGTGGAACTGATGAGGCTGGAAGAGGCCCTTTATATGGGCCTGTAGTTGCAGCGTGTGTTGTTTTACCTAAAGATTTTAAATTAGATGGTTTAAATGATTCAAAAAAATTATCAGAAAAAAAAAGAAATTTATTTTATGACTATATAATTAGTAATACAGTATATGGTGTTGGAATAGTTTCAAGTGAAGAAATTGATGAAATAAATATTTATGAAGCAAGTAGAAAAGCAATGATAATAGCTATAAAAGAAGTTCAAAAACAAATACCATTAGAGTATGTTTTATCTGATGCTATGCCAATAGAAATTGATATTCCAGTAATGCCAATAATAAAAGGTGATGCTAAAAGTTATACAATAGCTGCGGCTAGTGTGATTGCTAAAGTAACAAGAGATAGGTTATTATACGAAATTGATAATAAATATCCACAATATGGCTTTAAAAATCATAAAGGTTATCCGACTAAAAAACATCTAGAGGCTATTAATAAATATGGAATTATTGATGGGTATCGTAAAACATACGGACCTATAAAGAAATATTTAGAAACTGGTAAGTGTTAGAGGTGGTTATAATATGATTATTAATAAAAACAATAAAAATACTATTTTAAATGGAATTGAAAAAAGGGGTTTTAATCAAAATCCACAAGATTTAAAAATGAAGTTGCAATCAAAAATTGTAACTAATATGTCAAATAAAGAATCAGAAAAAATGTGCATAAAAAAAACAAATTTAAGGGATACTTATAATAAATTTAGAAATTTAAAATGAAGATTAAAGTATTACCACTTGGCTTTTTACAGGCTAATTGTTATATTTTAGAAATAGATAATGAAATTATTATAATAGATCCTGCTGATGATTATGAGAAGATAATGCAGTATATTGGAGATAAAAAGTTATTAAAAATTTTAGTAACTCATTATCACGCCGATCATATAGGTGCACTAAAATATTTTGATGATTCTTTAATACTTAAAAATCTTGAAGAAAAAGAATATAAAATTGGTAAGTTTTCATTTGAGGTGATTTTTACAAAAGGTCATACATCAGATAGTGTAACTTATTATTTTCAGAATGAAAAATGTATGTTTACGGGTGATTTTCTTTTTAAAAATTCAATAGGAAGAACAGATCTTTATACAGGTAATGATTTAGAAATGAAAAAAAGTTTAAATAAAATAATTAAATATTCAGATGATATAATTGTATATCCTGGTCATGGTGATGTGACATCATTAAAATATGAAAAAGAAAATAATTGCTTTTTAAGGAGGTTATAAAATGTTTGAAGGGACTGGAAAATATTTTTTAATGATTTTTATAATATACCTAATTGTATTTTTAACTGTAAAAATTTGTTTGGGTAAAATATTTAAAAGTATGGGAATTGATTCGTGGAAAGCGCATATACCTTTTTATAATCGTAAGGTATTGATTAGCAATTTGGATTTAAAAAAAGAGATTTTTTATAAAACATTGATTCCTTTTTTAAATTTATATTATTATAAAATAATAATTGAAAGTCTTTTAAAGGCTTATAAATTAGATTCAAATGAGGCGATATATTTTATATTATTTCCAATGTATAAATTTCCAGAGTTAATATATAAAAATCCTAAATTTACGCTTCATATGTACGATGATACTGAGGAATTTTTTGATGATCAAAACGTATTGTATAAGACTGAAAAAGTTGATGATAAATTAAATGATTTAGCGAATAATGAATATTTTAATCCTCAGAATACTGTTCAAAATCCATTTATGAATCTTTTAAATGAACAACATACGGGTGAGATTAATAACCAAAATTTATCTGACTTTGGTACTCAAAACACTGTTCAAAATCCATTTATAAATGTTACTAATAATCAGAGCTTTCAAAGTAATGTCCAAGTTCCTTTAGCAAATGCTGTTAATAGTCAAAATTTAAGTTTTCAAAAGGATAAACTTGATAATGATACTGTTTTTACAAATCAAAATTTACAACCTGATGAAAGAAAGGAAACTTTTATAAATGCACAAAAAGAAAAGGCTAAGAAGGAGATTGCACCAATTTTTGTAGATGATGGTAAACCTAAAATTTGTCCAAAGTGTGGAACTAAGTTAGCTTCGACTGCCAGCACATGTTTTCTTTGTGGTACGAAACTTGATTAAATACATTGAAAATAATAAAAAAAATGTGTATAATTAAGTAAAAGCAATGACCAAGAGGAGTAGATATTAATTTGTTTAAAGAAAGTTAGTGGCTGATGTAAACTAATAACAAATAATATTGAAGGTAGCTTGTTAGCTGATTTTTTGAAACTAAGTAGGAAAATACGTTTAAGGTGCGTTAAATCTTTAAGGTAAGTTTAACTTATGAATTAAGGTGGTACCACGTATAATCACGTCCTTATACTTAAGGACTTTTTTTAATGGAGGTTTATATGTTAGAAAAAAAATACAATCATAAAAAAGTTGAGGAAAATAAATATGAATATTGGCTAAATAATGGATATTTTAAATGTGGAGATGAAACTAAAAAACCATATTCAATCATTTTGCCCCCACCAAATGTAACAGGTAAATTACACCTTGGACATGCATGGGATGTTTCAATTCAAGATATTATAATTAGATATAAAAAAATGGAAGGATATGATTGCCTTTGGCTTCCTGGAATGGATCATGCTGCCATCGCAACAGAAGCAAAAGTTGTTAAAAGACTTAAAGATGAAGGAAAAAACAAAAATGAAATTGGTAGAGAGAATTTCATAAAAGAATGTTGGAAATGGACTGATGAACATTCATCATTGATAAGAGAGCAATGGGCAAAATTAGGAATTGCATTAGACTATTCAAAAGAAAGATTTACCTTAGATAAACAAATAGAAAAAGCAGTAAAAAAAGTATTTGTAGATTATTATAATAAGGGATTAATTTATAGGGGTGAAAAAATAATAAATTGGGATCCGGTTGCTCAAACCGCATTATCAAATGAAGAAGTTATATATTCAGAAGAAAAAAGTGCTTTTTATCATTTAAAATATAAAATAGAAAATTCAGATGAATATATAGATGTCGCAACAACAAGACCAGAAACATTATTTGGCGATACTGCAGTAGCTGTAAATGAAAATGATGAAAGATATAAAAATGTGATAGGTAAAAACGTAATTTTGCCTATTGTGGGAAGAAGGATACCAGTAATTGCTGATGAACATGCAGATATGACTAAAGGAACTGGTGCAGTAAAAATAACCCCAGCTTCTGACCCCAATGATTTTGAAGTTGGAAATAGACATAATTTAGAAAGAATAAACATCATGAATGATGATGCTACAATGAATGAAAATTGTGGTAAATATAAAGGCCTAACTAGAGAAAAATGTAGAGAAGAAGTAATAAAACAACTTAAAGAAGAAGATTTATTAATTAAAATAGAACCAATAACTCATGAAGTTGGACATTCAGAAAGAACTGGGGCTTTAGTAGAACCGATGATTAAAAAACAATGGTTTGTTAAAATGAGACCACTTGCTGATAATGTGTTAAAAAATCAAAAAGATAGTAAAACAAAAGTACATTTTGTACCATCAAATTATGAAAAAACAATGAATCACTGGATGGAAATAACATATGATTGGTGTATTTCAAGACAACTATGGTGGGGTCATAGAATACCAGCTTGGTATAAAGATGATGAAATATATGTTGGTATGGAAAAACCAGAAGGTGATGGATGGAAGCAAGATGAGGATGTATTAGATACTTGGTTTTCTTCCGCACTTTGGCCTTTCGCAACACTAGGTTGGCCAGATAATACTAAATTATTAGAAAGATATTATCCTAATAATTGCTTAGTTACTGGTTATGATATCATACCGTTTTGGGTAAACAGAATGACATTTCAAGGAGAAGAGTTGTTAGGCAAAAGACCATTTGAATATTGTTTGATTCATGGATTAATTAGAGATAAACAAGGAAGAAAATTTAGTAAAAGCTTAGGAAATGGTATTGACCCGTTTGATATGATAGAATTATATGGAGCTGATTCATTAAGATATTATCTTGCAACAGATGTTGCTGCAGGAAAAGATATGCATTTTGATGAAGATAAAATAAAAGCAACATGGAATTATATAAATAAAATATGGAATGCATCTAGGTTTGTTCTTTCAAATATAGAAGATTTAAAAGAAGTTTCTTTGGAAAACTTAAAAGAAGAAGATAAATGGATTTTAACAAAATTTGAAAAAACTGTTCAAAATGTAAAAAAATTTATGGATAAATTTCAATTTAATAATGCGGGAAATAATATATACGAATTTACATGGAATTATTTTTGTGATTATTATATCGAAATGTCAAAATATTCAATAGAAACAAAAGAAACAAAATCTGTTTTATATTATGTTTTATCTGGAATATTAAAATTGCTTCATCCATTTATGCCATATGTAACTGAAGAAATTTATCAAATGTTTCCTATTAAAGAAACAAGTTCAATAATGATTTCAAATTATCCAAAATATACTAAAAAATCTGTATTTGAAAATGAAGAAAAAAGTATAGATGATAAAATAGATTTTATTAAGGAATTCAGAAATATAAAATCTAAAAATAATATGTCAAAAGATTTAAAAGTATTATTTGAAAATTCTGATGATTTAATTATAAAAGTATTAAGATTAGAAAATAATATAGTAACTAATCCATTAAATATTAAGTCTTATCAAGTAATTTCAAAAAATATAAAAGCAACAATTTTCTTTGAAAAAGAGGAAACAGAAGATGATAAAGAAATAGTAAAACGTCAAATTGAAGAATTAAAAAATAGTATTCAAAGAAGAGAAAAACTACTTTCAAATGAAAATTATGTAAATAAGGCACCTAAAAATATTGTTGAATTGGATAGGCAAAAACTAGAAGAAGAAAAAAATAAATTAGAAAAATTATTAAAATGATATTAAACTTTACATATTGTATAAATAATTTATTGTAAAAAATAAAAAAATATGATATATTTGTATTAAGGTAAGTGGGGAGGTGAGATAGATGAGAAGAAATACAAAAGGTTTTACGTTGGTTGAACTACTAGCTATCATTGTTATCTTAGCTATTATCGCCTTAATCACAACACCAGTTATTTTAAATGTAATTGAAAATTCAAGATTAAATGCGGCTAAGGATAAAGCTTGGGGTACAATCGATGCTGTTAGAGTAGCTTATGCTACTGCACAAACAGATGAGCAAGAAGTTAGTATTCCTTATACTGTTGAATTTTCTGGTACTAAAGCTCCATGTACAACAACTACTACTGATTCTTGTAATGGTTATATTGGTAGTACTGAAGTTAAAGCTAGTGGTGATAACCCAGAAGATGGAACAGTAACAATAGCTAGTGATGGTTCAATGACTGCAACTCAATTAAAATTTGGTAATTATTATTGTAGTACAATTGATGGTCAAGGTGGAAAATTAAATGCTTCTAAAATGTTCTGTTCAAAAACAAAAGATGAGACTAAGCCATCTGCATAAGAGCTTAGGCTCTTTTTTTATGACAAAATAAATTATTTTAACATTAAAGTTGTCTATTGTATGCCGTTAAAATTTATGGTATATTATTACCATAAAGGGGTATGAAATATGGGAGCGATGAAAGAAGTTAATGCTGATAGCAAAAGAATACAAATGATAGAATATGGACTAGTTATATTAATGCTATTTATAATTTTAATAATATTAACACCTTCATTTACTAAAATAATATCAACTACTATGTATAATTCAGCAAAATTAAATACAGAAGGTACCATTTCTACGGTAAAAGATATGTATGCTTCTATTAATTTAAGAGATGATGTCGCTCTGCCTTTTACTGTTGAATATAAACATGGGAAATATACACTTTATGAAGGTGGAAGAGAATATACAATACCTAATACAGTTAAAATAAAAATTGAAGGAAAGCAAGCGTCAAGTGGTAAAGTAGTAATTACAAATGATGGTGAAATTGAAGTTGAAGATTTAAAATTTGGTTTATATGCATGCAATCAAAAAGCTGGAAAAACCTTAGATTGCAAATTTTCTTGGTAAGTGGCATATTACCTTTTTTTTTGATATAATTAAATCGGTGATAAACATGAATCAAAAAAACATCAGAAATTTTTCAATAATAGCTCATATAGATCATGGAAAAAGCACAATTGCTGATAGAATATTAGAACTAACAGGTGCTATTAGTGAAAGAGAAAAAAAAGACCAATTATTAGATAATATGGACATTGAAAGAGAAAGAGGAATAACGATAAAATTAAATGCTGTTCAGCTTCATTATAATTATAAAAATGAGGATTATATTATGCATTTAATTGATACTCCAGGTCATGTTGATTTTTCATATGAAGTATCTAGAAGCCTAGCTGCTTGTGAGGGAGCTATATTAGTAGTAGATGCCGCACAAGGAATAGAAGCACAAACTCTTGCCAATGTATATTTAGCTATAGAAAATGACTTAAAAATAATACCAGTAATAAATAAGATAGACCTTCCAAATGCAGATGTTCCTAAAGTAAAAAAAGAGTTAGAAACATTAGGATTTAAAGAAGATGAAATAATTTTAACAAGTGCTAAAACAGGTCAAGGAATAAAAGAATTAGTAGAGGCTGTAATTGAAAGAATACCATCACCAGAAGGTAATTCAAATGATAAATTAAAAGCATTAGTATTTGATAGTCATTTTGATTCATATAAAGGTGTTGTGGTTTTAGTTAGAATAAAAAGTGGTAGTATTAAATTAAAGGATAAAATAAAATTCATGAAAGCAAATGCAGTCTATGAAGTAACGGAACTTGGGGTAAGTAATCCTCATTTAGAGGCGAAGACTTCTTTAACTTGTGGTGAGGTTGGTTATTTATGTGCTAGTATAAAAAGTATCAGTGATATTAAAGTAGGAGATACTATTACTTTAGAAAATAACCCAGCTGAAGAAAGTCTCCCAGGTTATAAACCAATGAAACCAATGGTATTTTGTGGATTATATCCAATAGAAACAAATAAATATCCAGAATTAAGAGAAGCTTTAGAAAAATTAAAATTAAATGATTCTGCTTTAGAATTTGAACCAGAAACATCAAAAGCTTTAGGTTTTGGTTTTAGATGTGGTTTTCTAGGTTTACTTCACATGGAAATAATACAAGAAAGGCTAGAAAGAGAATTCAATTTAGATCATATTGCGACAAGTCCTTCTGTAATTTATAAAATAACAAAAACAGATAATGAAGTAATTTACATTGATAGTCCAGCTAAAATGCCTGATAGACAAAAAATAAAACAAATAGAAGAACCATATGTAAAAACAAATATATATGTTCCAACAAATTATATAGGACCAATAATGGAATTATGTCAAAATAAAAGAGGAATATATATAAACATGGAATATATTAGTGAAACAAGAGTTAATATTCACTATGAAATACCTTTATCAGAAATAGTTTATAATTTTTTTGATAAATTAAAAAGTTCAACAAAAGGATATGCTTCATTTGATTATGAATTAATAGGTTATAAACCTAGTGATTTAGTTAAAATGGATATATTATTAAATGGTGAGGTAATTGATGCATTAAGTATAATTGTTCATAAAAATTTTGCATATACAAGAGGGAAAGCAATAGTAGAAAAATTAAAAGAAATAATTTCAAGACAATTATTTGAAGTACCTATTCAATCAGTAATAGGTTCCAAAGTAATAGCTAGAGCTGATATAAAAGCTTTAAGGAAAAATGTCTTAGCTAAATGTTATGGTGGCGATATTACAAGAAAAAGAAAATTATTAGAAAAGCAAAAAGAAGGTAAAAAAAGAATGAAAATGGTAGGTAATGTTGAACTACCAAGTTCCGCATTTTTAGCTGTTTTAAAATTAGATGAAGAAGGTAAATAGAATGTATGTTACAAGAAAAAACAATAATGGGGTTGAAAAAATTATTACTCCCCCAGCTTTATTTGATGTATTATCAGCTGATTTTGATTATTTGAAATATTCTGAATATGTAATTAATATTAATCAGGATATTGATATAGATGAGCTTTTATACGAAGAAGGTTGTGGTGAACAAATATCAGAAGAGGAAAAAAGACTATTAGCTGAATATGAGAAAAAAATTTTAGAATTACAAAGGCAATTTGAAGAAGATTATCAAAAAGGGAAATTACAAAAAAATTACACTTCTTTAATGAAAAAAGCTGCAAAAGAATTGATTAAAGTATTAGAACATTTAGATGAAAAAGAACAATCATCAGCTGAAAGTATTATGAGAGTTGAATTATTCTTAAAGGGTGAAATAGAATTAAGACAACTCCATCCTATTGATTTAATTTATTTAAAGCCTAGTCAATTAGGTATAACAGGAATACTTTATAATAATTTAAGACTTCATTTTAGTGCTTTTTCCACAGAATATGATATTCTTAATAAAGAAATGGGTCAATTATATATTGAAATAAAAGAAAAAAGAAAAGGGAAACATTTATGAGTATTTATATTCATATTCCATTTTGTTCGTCAATATGTTCATATTGTGATTTTTGTAAACTTTTAAAAAATCAAATATGGATAGATGAATATTTATCGGCTTTGAAAAAAGAAGTAGAATTAAATTACAAAGGAGAAAAAATAAATACTATTTATATAGGTGGTGGAACTCCAAGTGTACTTGATTTAAATCAGTTAAAAAAACTATTTGAAATTATAAGTATATTTAATTTAAATGAAAATGCTGAGATAACATTTGAATCTAACAGTGAAGATTTAACTATAGATAAAATTTTATATTTAAAAAATAAAGTAAATAGATTAAGTATAGGTGTTCAAACATTTAATAAAAATAATTTAAAATTATTAAATAGAAAATTAAATATTAATAATGTAAAACAAGCATTTAAACATTTTAAAAACATAAATATTGATTTAATGTATGGATTTCATAATCAAAATTTAAATGATTTAAATGATGATATTAATAAAATATTAAAATTAAATCCCATGCATATTTCAACATACTGTTTAATTATAGAAAAAAACACAAAATTATATATAGAAAATTATCAATCACAATCCGATGATAATGAAAGAAAAATGTATGATTTTATAATACAAAAATTAAAACAAAATGGATATCATCAATATGAATTTTCAAATTTTTCAAAAAAAAATTATGAATCGAAGCACAATTTAGTATATTGGAATAATGAAAATTATTATGGTTTTGGTTTAGGTGCTTCAGGTTATTTAAATAATGTAAGATATGAAAATACTAGGAGTTTATCTAATTATTTAAAAGGAAATTATAAATTAGAATCCCATGTACTTACTATAGATGAAAAGCTTCAAAATGAATTTATATTAGGTTTTAGAAAAATAAAAGGTATAAATAAACAAACATTTTTTAAAAAGTATAAAAAAAATATAAAAGAAATACAAAAAGTAGAAGAATTATTAAAAAATAAAATATTGAAAGAAAATGAAACAAATATATATATTAATCCTAAATATATATATGTATCAAATGAAATTTTATTAAATTTTGTTGATATTTCTTTACACAAACATTAGTTTGTGATAATCTTATTATAGGTGATGAATATGAAAAATGCATTTGAAAAAGAACTTACGTACATAAAAAATGAAAAATATAAAAAAGCAGCAGAAGAATTAATAAAGCTACTACCAGACTATTTTTATGAAGTGGCTGCAAGTTCTACAGGAAAGTATCATCCATCTTTTGCTTTAAATGAAGGTGGGTTAGTAAGACATACTAAAGCAGCTGTTAAAATAGCTCATGAAATATTAGAAGACGATGTTATAGGTTATTCATTTACAAATGATGAAAAAGATTTAATGTTAATCGCATTAATTATGCACGATGGATTAAAACATGGCCTTACAAAAGAAAAATATGTTAGATTTGATCATCCTATTTTAATGGCTAATTATATTAAAGAAAATAAAGATAAATTATTATTTTCAGAAAATGAAATAAATTTTATAGCAAGTGTGATTTCATCACACATGGGCAGTTGGAATACAAATCCATATAGTGATGTTGTTTTGCCAATTCCTAAAAATAAATATCAAAGATTTGTTCATATGTGTGATTTTCTTGCTAGTAGAAAATTTTTGGATATAAAGTTTGTTGATAATGAAATAGAGGAATAATATGGCTAAATGGGATAAAGAATATTTAGAATTATGTAAAGAAATATTAACAAATGGATATGAAGTTGAAAATAGAACGGGAATAAATACAATAAAAGTTCCATCTTATCATTTTCACTTTAATTTAGATGAAGAATTTCCAATTTTAACTACAAAACAATTATTTATAAGGCAAGCAGTTTTAGAAATGCTTTGGATTTATCAAGCACAAAGTAATGATGTTAGATGGCTTCAAGAAAGAAATGTTCATATATGGGATGAATGGGAAATAGATGAAGACGGAATTTACCGTATATATGAATCGGAAAAAGCACCATATGATGAAAATAAAGAAGTTTCTGTTTTAGATGTTTATAGTATTCCAAAGCATCAGCACAATGATAATATGCAATTTAAACAAATGGAAAATAATATAATGACTGCTAAAAGCTTAAAAAATGGTAGAAATATTAAAAAGGCAAAATTTTATGGAAAAAAATATGCCCATACAATTGGAACAGCATATGGATATATTGTTGGAAAATTTCAATCTATTCAAAATTTAATTATTAATTTAAAAGAAAATCAATCTGATAGAAGAAATGTTATTAGTCTTTGGCAAGATGATTATATAAATACAGCAGTTTTACCATCATGTGTTTGGTCTAGTGAATGGGATGTTACTGATGGCAAATTAAATGCTTGGGTTCATCAACGTAGTTGTGATGTGCCACTAGGTCTTCCATTTAATGTCACACAATATGCAGTACTGCTAAATATGCTTGCACAAGTTACAAATTTAACTCCAGGTTCTTTAGATTGGAGTATTAAAGATGCACATATATATGTAAATCAAATTGATGGTATAAAAGAGCAAATTTGTCGTGGTGAGAAGCTTGAAGATTTAAAAGCACCAGAGTTATGGCTTAATCCAGAAGTTAATGATTTCTTTAAATTTGATAATTCCAAAGAATGTAAAGATGTTAAAGTATTAAATTATAAACATCATGGGAAGATTAGATTTCCATTAGCTCAGTAAAGGAGAAATATATGAAAGGAAAATTAATCACAATTGAAGGAACTGATTGTTCAGGCAAAGAAACACAAACAAATTTATTAATAAAAAAATTAAGAGAAGAAGGATATCAAGTACAAAACTTTTCATTTCCAAATTATAATTCACCAACAGGGAAAATTATAGGGGGACCATATTTAGGAAAAGAAAATTTTGATAAATGTTATTTTGAAGAAGGACCTACTAATGTTGATCCTAAAGTTGCCTCCCTTTATTATGCGGCTGATAGAAAATATAACATTGATAAAATAAATTTTTTATTAAATCAAGGATATAATGTTATTTTAGATAGATATATTTATTCTAATATGGCTCATCAAGGTGGAAAAATAGAAAATAAAACTGAAAGAAATGAAATGTATAATTGGTTAGATAAATTAGAGTTTGATTTAATGGAATTACCAAAGCCAGATTTAACTATATTTCTTCATATGCCTGTGTTAATAGCTGAAAAATTAAAAGCAAGCAGAAAAGAAAAAGCTGACGGACATGAAAAAGATATTAATCATTTAAAAAATGCGGAACAAGCTTATTTAGAACTTGCACAAAAATATAAATTTGAAACTATAGAATGTTTTGAAAATGAAAATCCTAAAAGTATAGCTGAAATTAGTGAATTAGTTTATAAAAAAGTTAAACCATTTATGAACAAAAGGGTATAAAATCCTTTTGTTTTTAATATATTTAAAATATGATAATTGCCCATAGAGCTAATGATAATATTCATAGAGAAAATAGTATAGAAGCTATTTTAAATAGTTTAAGTAAATATTATGTTGATGGAATAGAAATTGATGTAAGATTAACTAAAGATAATAAATTAATTTTAAACCACGATCCATTTTATAAAGGAAAATTAATTAAAAAAGAAAATTCAAAAAAATTAAGACAATTAGGTTTGAATACTTTAAGCGAAGTATTAAATAAAATAAAAACAAATAAAATAATAATGATAGAAATAAAGTGTGATAATAATATTAAAAGAATATCAAAAGTAATTATTAAAACAATATCAAAATATAATTTGAATATTTACATTTGTTCATTTAATTATAAATTACTAAAATATTTAAAAGAAAATTATAAAATAAAATGTGGATTAATTATAGGAATAAAAATAAATACAAAGTATATAAATAATGAATTTGACTTTAATTCAATAAATTATTTATGTAATAAATTATCAAATAAAGAAACTTTTAAATGGACAGTAAATAAATTAGATAATATAAAAAATAAAAATGATAATTTTATTACAGACAATTGTAAATTAATATATGATTTTATAAAAAAACCTTAACTTTTTCACTTAATATAAATGCGTTTTTATCGATGTTTTTAATTGTAAAAATAATTTTTTTATTTTCTTTTCTAGGACATGTAATTATTAAAATTGTATTATTGTTATTTAATATTTTTAAAATATTATAGTTTTTTAAATTTTTAATAATAGCATATGCATCATCATTATTAACCTCTACTATAAACATATTTGTACCTAAAGCTATTTTTTCTTCTAATAAACTCCCACAATACGAACCGAAAAAAGAGCCAAAAGCGAAGGCAACTGCTTTAAATATATCCTTTTGTAAATTAAATAAAACAGTTCCTGTTAAAATAATCCATATCAAAGTAACGATGAATTGTAAAAAAGCTCCTAATTTTTTTTTACCATTACTAACAACAATTATTCTTAATGTAGCTAATGCATCTTCTATAATTTTAAAAATAAAAACTAATAAATAAGTTATCATACATTTCACCTAAATTTATTTTGAATTAAATTATTAAAACTATACGTAAAACATATAATAATACGAGGGGAATGATATATGAAATATTCAAAAAAAATTGATGATATTTTAATAGAAGGAAAAAAATGTAAAGAAAAATATGGTAATATTGGACCAACTGGACCTAAGGGAGATTCTGAAAATATTAAAATAAGAAAAACAGAAACAACGGAACCAGGCACAGAAGCTGTAGTTATAGATACATTAATAGACAAAACTCATGTTTTAGATTTTAAAATTCCAAAAGGAGGTATTGGTCCAACTGGACCCACTGGACCTTTGCCACGTAGTGTATTTGGATATAAATTTAGTGATGCTGGAAATATAATGAACTTAGAAGATGATACATTTAAAGAAGTTGAATTAAATAGAACTGGTGAAGTAATAGGAATAATTAATACAGGAAATGCTTTTACAATTAATGAAGATGGCATATATAAAATAGAATACTTTTTTTCGGCTTCTTCTTCTGTTCAAACAGCTTTATTCACTGAAATATGGTTAAACGGTGAATTTGTTGAAGGCTCGGAAGTTAGTAAAGATGTTATAGTAAATAATGATACCGATTTTCACAGTATGGCAGTTACTAGAGCTAAAAAAGGAGATATTATAAACCTAGTTGTTAAGACAAGAAAGGCATCAGAACTAACAACTGCTCCAGATACAAATGCATTTTTATATATCTCAAAACTTGCTTAAAATAAAAAAAGTGTTATAATTTAAGCAGGTGATAAAATGAATATTGATTTAAATATTTTAAATACAAAAAACAGTATTGATGTAAATGAGAAAGTTCAATTTGATGAAAACGATTTAAAAAAAGCAGGAATTTTAAAAATGGAAAAGGTAAATGTAATAGGTAAAATAACATGTCCTTATGATGAATATATGATTGACCTTGATATAAAAGGTAAAATGGTTCTTCCTAGTAGTTTAACTTTAGAACCAGTTGATTATCCATTTTCGATAAAAATAGAAGAAAACCTTTCAGAAATATTAGAAAACTTTAAAAAAAATCAAAAAACTATTGATATTTTACCAATAATATGGGAAAATATATTAATGGAAATTCCCATTAAAGTCGTTAGCAAAAATGAAGAAAATATTAAAGCTAAGGGAAATGGTTGGGAACTTATAACTGATAGCGAAAAAGAAGGCAACCATAGCCTAGCTAAGTTAAAAGATTTATTATAGGAGGTGTTATCATGGCCGTACCAGCAAGAAAAGTTAGTAAAACTAGTGGAAGAATGCGTCGTACCCATTATAAAATAAGTGCTAAAACTGTTACAGTATGCCCTAAATGTGGTGCACCAGTAAAACCACATCGCGTATGTAAAGAATGTGGAACTTATAAAGGCAAAGAAATAGTTGCTACAAAAGAAACTGCTGAATAGCAGTTTTTTAATTTGTATATCTCATGTTTTCATTTGAAATATTAAATATCATTCCCATTGCAAGCATATAACTTAACAAACTTGAACCACCATAACTGATAAATGGTAATGTGATACCGGTTATTGGAAGCAATCCAAAAGTCATACCAATGTTTTGAACTTGTTGATATATAAGCATACCAACAACACCTGCAATGACATATTTATTTACTAATTTATTGGTTTTTAAAGCTAATGTGATTAATCTTATATCAAAAATAGCAAGTAAAGAAAGTAGAATAATAGATCCAATAAATCCAAAATGACTTGCATAAACTGCAAAGATAAAATCAGTTTGAGCTTCAGGAAAATAAATTGGGTTATTTGTTAAACCATGTCCAAAAAGACCCGCCGATCCAATAGAACTTAAACTGTTTTCAAGTTGATATCCACTTTGATTAGACCAATCTAATAATCTATCAACCCTTAAAAAGAAACTAGTTCCAAATATTTTAATAAATAAATCTTGATTTAAAAAATAAATTCCTAAAACAAATCCAACAGCAATAACTCCAGCTGCAATAACGGCAATAAACCATCTATATCTAATGCCAGATATAAAAAGCATAACAAATGTAATTAATAAATAAATTAAAACAACACCAGTGTCTGGTTGCATAAATGTTAAAATACTTGGGGGTAAAATAACAAGAAATACTTTTATTAAAAACATAAATTCTTCTCTAATGCTTGGGTTTGGAAATTCTTCATTAAATTTAGAAATCATAGAGGCATTTATAATAATTAAAATTATTTTCATAAATTCACTAGGTTGAATTGTACCAATACCTTTTATTTCGTACCAGCACACTGCGTTATTAATAGATTTTCCGAAGAAAAAAAGTCCGATTAATGAAATTATTCCTACAAAATATAAAAACCAGCTTATTCTATAAATGTAAGTATTTCCAATTGTCATTATTAAATAAATTAAAATAAAACCGGCAATATACCAAATTATTTGATTTGTCATTAAATGGCTCATAGTACTTGGTAAAATACTTTTAGCGCCATATAAAGTAATAATACTAATAAAAGCAAAAATCAAAATAGGAATTAATATAGTTTTATCGAGTTTGTATTTAGAAATATTTTTCATAATCATCACCACTAATATAATACACTAACTTAAAGAAAAAAACTAGTTAAATAATTGTAAAAAAATATAATTAAATTATTGAAAGTGGATATTACTTTGATATAATTTATATATGGAAAAGAGGAATAATATGTGGAAAATAGGCAATGTGAAAATAGAAAATAAAGTTGTTTTAGGTCCTATGGCTGGTATTAGTAACAGTGCATTTAGAAGAATTGCAAAAGAGATGGGATGTGGACTTATAGTAGCTGAAATGGTTAGTGATAAAGCAATATGTTATGGAAGTCAAAAAACAATTGATATGCTTTATATGACTGATTTTGAAAGACCTATTTCCCAGCAAATATTTGGTAGTGATGTATCATCTTTTGTAAAGGCAGCTAAATATATTGAAGAAAATATGCATCCTGATATTATTGATATTAATATGGGCTGTCCAGTACCTAAAGTTGCTTTATCTGCTCAAGCTGGTAGTGCTTTGTTAAAAAATCCTGATAAAGTTTATGAAATAGTTAAAGAAGTTGTTAATAGTGTAAATATTCCAGTAACTGTAAAAATAAGAAGTGGTTGGGATAGTGATAGTATAAATGCTGTAGAAATTGCTAAAATATGTGAAAAAGCAGGAGCTCAAGCGATAACCGTTCATGGAAGAACTAGATCTCAAGGCTATAGTGGTAAAGCAGATTGGAATATAATAAAAGAAGTTAAAAAAAACGTAAACATTCCAGTTATAGGTAATGGTGATATTAAAACAAAAGAAGATGCTAAAAGGATGCTTGATGAAACTGGATGTGATGCTATTATGATAGCTAGAGCTGCTTTAGGTAATCCCTGGCTTTTAAAAGATATTGTCAATTATCTAGATGGTAAAAACATTAATACTGTTATTTCAAAACAAGATAAAATTGATATGATAAAAAAACATTTTAACTATTTGTTAGAAATAAAACCAGAAAAAGTTGCTTTATTAGAAATGCGTACTCAAGCAAGTTATTATTTAAAAGGCATTAATAATGCTTCTTCATATAAAATTAGATTATTTCAAACTAAAACTAAAGATGAATTTTTAAAAATATTAGATGAATTTAGTAAAGAAGATGTTATAATTAATAAGGAATAGAAAGTGTGATATTATGAGTTTATTTAAAAAAAATATATATAAACAAATTTATCAAAAAATAAAACAAGCAGATAAAATAATAATAGCAAGACATGTTGGACCAGATCCTGATGCATTAGGTAGTTCACTAGGTTTAAAACAAATTATATTAGATAATTTTCCTAATAAAAAAGTATATGTTATAGGTTCACCAGCAGCTAAATTTAAATATATTGGCGAGTTAGATAAATTACCTGATGATTGGAATGATTCTTTGTTAATAGTTACCGACACTCCAGATCATCGAAGAGTTGATGGAATAGATCCTAGAAGAATAAAAAATTCAATAAAAATTGATCATCATCCATATGTAGAGACTATGTGTGAATTAGAATGGATAGATGATAAGTCAACAAGTGCTTCACAAATGGTTTTAGAATTTGCTTTGAAAAACAAAATGAAAATATCTAAAACTGCTGGTGAAAGATTATATATTGGCCTAATAGCAGATACAAATAGATTTATGTTTTCATATACAAATTTTAAAACTTTTGATTTAGTAAGTAGGTTATTAAAATCAACTGATATTGATATTACTGAGATATATAATAATTTATATTTAAGACCTTATAGAGAAATAAAATTTCAAGGATATATGGCTGAAAATTATAAAATAACTTCAAATAAAGTTGGCTTTCTAATAATTAATGATGATATATTAAAAAAATATAATGTAGATGCCGCTACACCTGGTAATATGATAAATAGTTTTAATCATATAAATGAAATGCTTGTTTGGGTTACTGCAACTTTAGATAAAGAATTAGATTCTTACCGAGTTTCTATAAGATCAAGGGGCCCTATAATTAATGAGGTGGCTGCTAATCATGGTGGTGGTGGTCATATGTTTGCTAGTGGTACAAGATTAAAAACTGAAGATGAAATAAATTTATTAATAAATGATTTAGATAAAGTTTCTAAAGAATATATTGAAAAAAGTCTATAATTATAGGCTTTTTCTGTAATACGGATAATATGGATATGGATAGTATGGATATGGATAATAGTAGTTTTGGTTAGGTCTATAACCTTGCCAGAATAATGGTGAAATAAGGCCTCCAGTTATACCACCTAAAATAAAAGGACCTAGGAATCTATTTTGATTCGGATAATTATATTGATACATGAAATCACCTCTTTAAATATAATATGATATTAAATAAAATGTGATATTTATTTTTAAATTAGAATATATTATTTTAGGTGATGCATATTAAAAAAATATTTCAATTTATTGGCATCTTAACTTTAATGATAGGAAGTTTTATGTATACAGAAAAAGTTGGAATGACAGCTAAACAAACAGATCCATTACTTACTGAGATAAAAAGTAGGAAAGATGGTTATAAAGAAAATGCAATAGAAGCAATAATAAAAGATAATACTATTATTCCTGGTGTAAGTGGTAAGGAAGTAGATGTAGAAAAAAGTTATGAAAATATGAGTAAAATAGGATATTTTGATGATAAATTATTAGAATATAAAACATTAAAAGTAGAAAATCCATTAGATAAAAATAAAGATAAATATATTATAAATGGTAATAATACTAAAAAGGAAGTGGCTTTAGTATTTAAATTAAAAACTAATGATAATATAGAAAATATAATAAAGAAATTTGATGAGGCTGATTCTAAAGCAACCTTTTTTATAAATTCAAATTATTTAGAAAATAATCATAATCAAATAATAAATTTAATTCAAAATGATTATACTATTGGTAATTTAAGTAACGATGATTATACTGATAGTGATTTTGTATGGATTAAAACAATAATAACTAATATTGGCAGACAAAAATATAATTATTGTTTCACTAATAAACCTAATAAAAAAACAATAAATATGTGTAAATTACATGATTCATATACTATAATGAACGATATTATAAATTCATATCCACTTTCTAGTGTTAAAAAAATATTATTTAAATCTAATATAATTGTTTTTAGTATTAATAATTCTTTGAATGAACAAATTGAACTTATTATAAATTATATTAAATCAAAAGGTTATAGTTTAGTTTCTTTAGAACATTTATTACAGGAATAATATCTAAAAAACCGTAAAAATAAAGGGTTTATTATTTGTTTTTAAAGATTTTTTTGTTATAATTGATATTGGTGATAACAATGGTAAAATATGATGAGAACTCAATAAAAATATTAGAAGGCTTAGAAGCTGTAAGAAAAAGACCAGGAATGTATATTGGTTCTACCGATAAAAGAGGTCTTCATCATTTAGTATGGGAAATTGTTGATAATGGTATTGATGAAGTTATTAACGGTTTTGGTGATAGAATAATTGTTACTATGCATAAAGATGGTAGCATTAGTGTTGAAGATTTTGGTAGAGGTGTTCCTACTGGAATGCATGAAAGTGGTAAATCAACACCTGAAGTTATTTATACGATACTTCATGCGGGTGGTAAATTTGAAACATCTGGTTATAAAGTATCAGGTGGTCTTCATGGAGTAGGTGCTTCTGTTGTAAATGCATTAAGTAAATGGTTAGAGGTAAATATTAAAAGGGATGGAGCAGAATATTATATTAGTTTTAAAAATGGTGGTAAGTTAGATAAACAGTTAACTAAAATAGGTAAAACTAATAAAACAGGAACTAAAGTTCATTTTATGCCTGATGATACAATATTTCAAACAACAACGTTTTCATTTTCAACAATATGTGAAAGAATGCAAGAAAGTGCTTTTTTACTTAAAAATTTAACAGTTGAAGTTATTGATGAGATAACTGATAGAAAAGAAGTTTATCATTATGAAAAAGGTTTAAATTCTTTTGCCGAATATTTAAATACTGATAAAAAAATACTTCATAAACCATATGATTTTAATGGATTTAAAGATGGAATTAATGTTGAAGTCGCATTTCAATATACTGAAAGTTATTCAGAAAATATTATTTCATTTGTTAATAATGTAAAAACAAGTGATGGTGGTACTCATGAGGTTGGATTTAAAACTGCAATAACTAGAGTGTTTAATGATTATGCTAAAGCAAATGGTTATTTAAAAGCAAAAGATAAAAATTTTGAAGGACCTGATACAAGAGAAGGAATAACAGCAATTATAAGTCTTCAAATACCTGAAGAGTTATTGCAATTTGAAGGACAAACAAAAGGTAAGTTAGGTACACCTGTAGCTCGTACAATTGTAGATAGCATAACTACAGAAAAAATGCAATTTTTCTTAGAAGAAAATAAGGAAATAGCAACTAAAATATTAGAAAAAATGATAAAATCAAAACAAGTTAGAGAAGCAGCTAGAAAAGCAAGAGACGAAGCTAGAAATGGTAAGGGTAAAAATAGAAAAGAAAAATCAATTAGTGATAAATTTACACCAGCTCAATCTAAAAATCCAAAAATAAATGAATTATTTTTAGTCGAAGGAGATTCAGCAGGTGGTTCTGCTAAACAAGGAAGAGATAGAAAATTCCAAGCAATTTTGCCTTTAAGGGGTAAAGTTATAAATACTGAAAAAGCAAGCTTAACAGATGTTTTAGCTAATAATGAAATAAATACTATGATTCAAACAATAGGTGCGGGAATAGGTAGTGATTTTAATATTAAAGATTGTAATTATGATAAAGTAATTATTATGACTGATGCCGATGATGATGGAGCCCATATTGCAATTTTATTACTAACATTTTTCTACCGTTTTATGAAACCTTTAATTGAAAATGGTCATTTATATATTGCAATGCCACCACTTTATGCTTTAAAAAATGGTAATAAAATATATGGTTATTCTTGGACTGATGAAGAGGCTGAAGAAATTAGGGGAAAATATAAAGTAAAATTAGAAAAGCAAAGATACAAAGGTTTAGGAGAAATGAATGCTGAACAGCTTTGGGAAACAACAATGGACCCTGAAAGAAGAAATTTAATAAAGGTAAATTTAACCGATGCTTCGCTTGCAGAACGTAGAGTAAGTGTATTAATGGGAGATAATGTTGAACCTAGAAAACAATGGATTGAAGAAAATGTTGATTTTACTTTAGAAGATAATTATGCAAAGTAGGTGAATTATGGAAGAAGCAGTTAAAAAAATATATGATTATTCATTAGAATATATTATGGGTGATAGTTTTGCGAGATATGCTAAAGCAATTATTCAAGATAGAGCTTTACCTGATGTTAGGGATGGATTAAAACCAGTTCAAAGACGTATTTTATATGGAATGTATAAAGATGGAAATACGTATGATAAGCCTACTAAAAAATCTGCAAAAGCTGTTGGAAATATTATGGGTTTTTATCACCCACATGGAGATTCGAGTATTTATGATGCTTTAGTTAGAATGAGTCAGTGGTGGAAAAATAATTTATGTTATGTTGAGATGCAAGGTAATAATGGTTCTATGGATGGCGATGGAGCTGCTGCTATGCGTTATACCGAAGCTAGACTTTCTAAAGTAGCTGGTGAACTTTTAAAAGATATAAATAAAGATACGGTTTTAATGAGTTTAAATTATGATGATACTTTATTAGAACCAACTGTATTACCTGCTAAATATCCTAATTTACTTGTTAATGGTGCGACTGGTATTTCTGCAGGTTATGCAACTAATATACCACCTCATAATTTAGGTGAAATAATTGATGCCACTATTAAAAGAATTGATAATCCTAACTGCACATTAGATGATATTTTAGATATTGTTAAAGGTCCAGATTTTCCAACTGGTGGTGTAGCTGAAGGTTTAAAAGGAATAAAAGATGCATTTGAAAAAGGAAGAGGAAAAGTTAATGTTAGATGTAAATATGAAATAACTGGTCCTAAAACTAAAAGACAAATTATTATTAGTGAAATTCCTTATGAAGTAAATAAAGCAGCTTTAGTTAAAAAAATAGATGACATTAGAATTGAGAAAAAAATAGATGGTATTTCTGAAGTTCGTGATGAAACTGATAGAAATGGTTTACAAATAGCCATTGACCTTAAAAAAGATTCTAATGAAGAGTTGATAATTAATTATTTACTTAAAAATACCGATATGATGGTTTCTTACAATTATAATATGGTAGCTATTGTAAATCATAGACCAATGGTTTTAGGTATAATTGCTATATTAGATGCGTATATTGCTCATCAAAGGGAAGTTATTACAAGAAGAACTGAATTTGATTTAAAATTAGCTCAAGCAAGAATGCATATTTTAGAAGGTTTAATTAAAGCTTTATCAATATTAGATGAAGTTATCAAAGTAATTAGATCATCTAAAAATAAGGCTGATGCCATTTTAAATTTACAAACTGAATTTGATTTTACACAAAAGCAAGCAGAGGCTATTGTTAATTTACAACTTTATAAATTAACTAATACTGATGTAACGGAACTTGAAAAAGAGATGGAACAAAAGAAAAAAGAAATTGCTGTTTGGACTCAAATTTTAGAAAATGAAGATGCTTTAAAACATGTTATGAAAACTGAGTTAAAATTAGTAAAAGAAGAATATGCTACTGAAAGAAAAACTGAAATAAAAGATGAAGTAACTGAAATTAAAATAGATACAACATCTTTAATTCCTAAAGAAGATTGTATTGTTGTAGTTACTAATGAAGGTTATGTTAAAAGAGTATCTTTAAGAAGTTATTCTGCTTCTAATGATGAAACTGGTTTAAAAGAAAATGATTATAAAATATCTATTTATGAAGCAAATACAATGGATACATTATTATTATTTACATCACTTGGTAATTATCTTTATGTTCCCGTTTATGAACTTCCTGATTTGAAATGGAAAGATTTAGGAAAACATATTAGTAATATAATTAAAATTAGTAGTGATGAAGATATTATCTATTCATATTTAACTAAAGATTTTAAAGATAAAGTTAATTTTTTAACCTTTACTAAAAATGGTATGGTTAAACAAACTAGTATTGATGTTATGCAAGTTCAAAGATATTCTAAACCAATTAATTTAATGAAATTGAAAGATAAAGATAAAGTTATATCTGCATGTATTTGTAAAGATGAAATTTTAGTTTCAACTCATAATGGACTTGGATTAAGATATAACTCTAGTGAAGTTCCTGTTACTGGCCTAAAAGGTAGTGGTGTTAAAGCAATTAACCTAAAAGATGATCATGTTATATCAGGATGTAGTTTTAATGATTCAGAATATGCTTTATTTGTAACTGATAAAGGAACTTTTAAAAGAGTTAGATTATCTGAATTTGATGTTATGACAAGAGCTAGAAAGGGATTACTTGCAATAAGAGATGTTAAAACTAATCCTTATCATTTAATTTCTACATTAGTTATTGATAGTAAAAAAGAAGTTGGAATATTAACTGATGAAATTACCTATCATAAAGCATCTACATTCCCAATATGTGATAGATATCAAACAGGTTCATTAATTACAAAAGATAAAATTAAAAAAGTATTTATTAAAACTGATATGCTTTCTAAAGATGAATTAATAAATGAAAGTGTTCAAGAAGAGGCACAAGTTTCTTTAGAGAAAATTGATGAAAAAATACTTACAATTGATGATTTTTTAAATAATAACTATTAAAACGAAGGAATAATCTTTCGTTTTATTCGTTTGCTAAAATATAATTTTTTTGTTATAATTGTTACGGCTTTTAAATTGAAAGAAAGGAGAAAAAATGAGTAAAATAAAAATATTTGCTCTCGGCGGTTTAAATGAAAACGGTAAAAATATGTATGTTGTTGATGTAGATCATGATATTTTCATATTTGATGCTGGATTAAAATACGCTGATGACAAAATGCTTGGAGTAGATTATATTATCCCAAGTTATGAATATATTAAGAAAAATAAGAAAAATATTAAGGGAATTTTTATAACTCATGGTCATTATGACCATATGGGGGCTTTAACTGAAATCTTAAAAGAAATTCCTGATTTAAAAATTTATGGTACAACATTTACCATGGAAATTATTAAAGATGAACTTTTAGCGGATAATTTAAGTATTAAAAATTTACATATTATTAAACCTCATAGGAAAATTAATTTTGGTAAAAATAGTATTTTTCCAATTTCTTTAACGCACATGGTTCCTGATACAGTAGGTTATGTTTTATATACACCTGATGGTGCGATATTCTATACAGGAAATTTTGTGTTTGACTCTACCATGTTAGGAGGTTATAAAACTGATATTGGAAAATTAGCTTATGTTGGTAAACAAGGTGTTTTGTGTCTACTTTCTGAATCACTTTATGCGGATAGGAAAGGATTTACTTCACCTAATCACCGTACTGGTAAGGCTATTAGAGAAATACTTAATCGCTATGATGGAAGAATTTTATATAATATTTATCAAGCACAACTTTATAGAATTCAAGAATTATTTAATGAAATAAAAAATACTAATCGCAATGTGGTTATTATGGGAAAAAATTTAGAATCTGTTATTTTAAAAGCTATTGATATGCATTATGTCGATTTTGATAAAAAAAGAATTTGTTCAATTAACCATGTTAAAGATGATAAAATTGTAGTTATAGTATCTGATGAAAGAGAAAAACCTTTTTCTAACTTAAAAAGAATTGTTAGAGGATATGATAAATTTATTACAATTAATCCCGATGATACCATTATTTTTGCTTCTCCAATTGAAGATGGAATGGAAAGAACAGCTACTAAACTATTAGATGGAATAGCTAAAATAGGAGCAAATGTAATTGAACTATCTAAGAAAAAATACTTATCTCATCATGCTTCATCTGAAGATTTAATGTTAATGCTTGATTTAATGAAACCAAAATACTATATGCCAGTTATTGGTGAATATCGTCATCAAGTTGCTAATAGTAATGTTGCTAAAGAAATAGGAATGGATGATGATCATATTTTACTTAAATTAAATGGTCAAGTTGCTTATTTTGAAAATGGTGAACTAATTGATAATAATTGGAAAGAACCAGTTGATGATATATTAATTGATGGTCAAGTCGCTGGTGATGTTGGGGAACTTGTCTTAAAAGATCGTGAACTTTTAAGTGATAGTGGTATTGTTATTGTTACAGCTACATTAGATAAGCAAACAAAAGAGGTATTAGCTGGACCTGAAGTATTAACACGTGGATTTATATTTGTTAAAGATAATATTGATTTAATTAAAGATGCTAGTAATATTGCATTAGAAGTTATTAAAGAAAATACTAAATCTAATTATGTTGATTTTTCTAAAGTGAAGCTTGGCATAAGAGATAAAGTTGGCAAATATTTCTATGAGCAAACAGAATGTAAACCAATGATATTAATTGTAATAGGGGAAGTGTAAACTTTCCTTTTTTGGTTATTAGAAATTTGCTTCGCAGAAATGATAAAAACATATATGTGAAAGTGCTACTAAAAAGGACGATAATTAAATCCGTGAATTTTTAAACTATAATTAATGCTTGACTTCTATTGTAATAGGGGTCAATTGCTGATTTAGCACAATATCTAGTAAGATAACTAATATAGAATTGAATTTAAAATCGTCATCTTCTAATCTATTATTAACATAAAAGTCATTTTTTGTTTTAGAGAATTTTTCTTTATCAAAGTAAATTTCTATTTTATCAAGTAATAATTTCATGAAACGTTTAGATAGGACTTTATAGTTAAAGTAATCATGTTTTTGTATTTTTTATTTGTGACAAATTTATGTAAAAAAATTTCGTAGAATATCTTATTCT